>JACQFG010000044.1 GCA_016200155.1 Planctomycetota bacterium
ACTTTATCCCGGCGCGGGTTTCGGTACCGCGCCGCGGCGCAACGTCGGCATCCGCTGTTTAGCCGCAACGCCGAAGGCGTGCGCGGGCGACACGCCTCGCGCACGCCTTCGGTGTTGCGGCTAAACTATTCCACATTCGCCTCGCATCATGTAAATTGAACGCATGTTAACGAAGCGCATCATTCCCTGTCTCGACGTCGAGCGCGGCCGGGTCGTCAAGGGGGTCAACTTTCTCAACCTGCGCGATGCCGGCGATCCGGTTGAGGTCGCGCGGCGTTACGAGGAGGACGGCGCGGACGAGCTGGTCTTCCTCGACATCACCGCCAGCCACGAGGGACGGGCCATCATGCTCGACGTGGTGCGGCGCGTGTCCGAGGAAATCTTCATGCCGTTCACCGTCGGCGGCGGCATTCGCACCATCGAGGACGCGACCCGCCTGATCCAGGCCGGCGCCGAGAAAGTCAGCATCAACTCGTCGGCCGTGCGCGACCCGCAGCTGGTAACCCAGGTATCGCGGAAGTTCGGCGCCTGCGCGACCGTCGTCAACATCGACCCGCGCCGCGTCACCAAGGACGGCCGCGTCGTCTGGGAGGTCTTCGTCAACGGCGGCCGCATCCCGACCGGGCTCGAAGCGGTTGCCTGGGCGAAGCGCGTCGAGGAACTTGGGGCGGGCGAGATCGTGCTGACCTCGATGGACGCCGACGGCACGAAGGCCGGCTACGACATCGAGATGACGCGCGCCGTCGCCGAGGCGGTGTCGATTCCGGTGGTCGCCAGCGGTGGGGCCGGGTCGCCGCAGCATGTTCACGACGCTTTTGTGCTGGGAAAGGCCGACGCGGCTTTGGCGGCCAGCATTTTCCACTACAATGAGTATGGCATCCGCGCGACTAAAGAGTATCTCGCCCAGCGCGGCGTGCCGGTACGTTTGACGTGATCAGAGCCTGAAGCGTGAGCGAAGGAGTACCCCATGTCAGCCCCCCAAGCTGCAACCGTCGCGCCCCCCTCCGAACCGAAGAGTGCCAACGGCGACCTCGTCAAGATTCCCGACGATGTGGCGATGCCCGAAATCAAGGCGCCCGCCGAGGTCAAGAAGGAGCCGGAAGCCAACAAGCTCTTCCGCATGACCATGAAGCTGCAGGCGTCCGATTTGCACCTCAAGGTCGGCCAGCCGCCGATGATGCGTCTGCGCGGCGATATCCGCCGCACCGAGATGCGCCCGCTGACGCAGGAGGACATGGAACGCCTGATGTATCCCCTGCTGAATTCGCACCAGCGGAAAATCCTCGACGCCGAAGGGGGCGTTGACTTTTCCTACGTCGTCGGCGCCGACGAATGCCGGTTCCGCGTCAGCCTGTTCAAGCAGCGCGGCCGACTGTCGCTGGTGTCGCGGCGCGTCAACAACGTCATCCCGAACTTCGAAAAGCTCGGCCTGCCTCCCGTCATCGAAAAGCTGTGCAACTTCCCCGAAGGCCTCGTCATCCTCGCGGGCGTCACCGGCAGCGGCAAGAGCACCACCATCGCCTCCATGCTCGACTACATCAACGGCAAAGAGCCGTTGCACATCCTCACCGTCGAGGACCCGATCGAGTTCGTGTTCACCGACAAGATGTCGTACATCAATCAGCGCGAGATCGGCCTCGATTCGCGCGACTGGCACAAGGCCCTCAAGGATGCGGTGCGTCAGGATCCCGACGTCATCCTCATCGGCGAGTTGCGCGATATCGAGACGTTCGAGGCAGCCGTCCATGCCGCCGAGACGGGCCACCTCGTGTTCGGCACCATCCACGCCTCCAGTGCCGCCACGACCATCAACCGCATCATGGACCTCTTCCCCCCCGACAAGCATCCGGCCATCCGCACGGCGCTCGCGAACAACCTGAAGGCGGTCGTGGCCCAGAAGCTGATCAAGGGCCTGAAGTCGCCGCGCGTGCCGACCAACGAGGTCATGATCGTCAACTCGATGATCCGCAAATTGATCGGCGAATCGCGCGACAGCCAGATTCCCGACGCCATCCGCATCGGCATCCAGGAAGGCATGATCGACTTCAACGAGAATCTCAAGATGCTTTGCGACAAGGGGGACATCGACAAGTCGACGGCGCTCGAGTTTTCGCCGAACCCCGATCAGTTGAAGATGATCCTCAAGGGCATCAAGGTCGCGGCGCCGGGCATCCTGTGAGATCCTTTGCCGTTTACGTTTAGCGCTCGGATGACGCCAAGCGAGCGCTAAACGTAAACTATCCCCACCCCATGGCTGCAATCCCTTCACTCCGGACGTTCGCCCTGGTCGTTGCGGTCGGCCTGCTGACGCCCGGCCTGCTGCTCGCCGCCCCGCCGTTCCCGCGCGGCACGGGCTTCTACTACGATCCCTACAAGCTCGTTACGCTGGTCGTCAGCTTTTTCTGCTGGGTCAAGCTGTGTGCCTGGGTCGATACCGACACCCATCAATACAAGATCCCGTCCGTTTTCTGGAACGGCATCCTACTCGCGGCCGGCGCCGGCGGGTTCCTCGTCACCTGGGTGATCGGCATTTTCTGGGTGACCATGGTCCTGTCCTGGGGCCTCGTCTCCGGCCTGGCCTACTGGTACGTCACCGTCCGCAACCGCCGCGCTCCGGCGGACGAACGGCTGCTCGACAAGCACCATTTCCTGCGCCTCTACGAAAAATACCTCACGCGCTCGAAGAAAGATGCGGACGACGACGACGTCAAGGCCGAGGGACATCCGATACGCTTCATGAGCCGCAGCGCCACGGGCGAGAGCGAGGACACGCGCCAGGTCGAGCGCGTGCAGCAATCGAAGGGCTACAAGGCCGCCCTCGAGATGGTCTGGAACGCGATCAAGAAGCGCGCAACCGACATCCACCTCGAGCCGACCGCGAACGATATCCCCGTACGTTTTCGCATTGACGGCATGATGACCAACGTCAAGCCGTTCACGCGCGCGATGGGCGATGCGGTCATCAACATCTTCAAGGTGCTCTGCAATCTCGACATCACCGAGAAACGCAAGCCGCAGGACGGCAGCTTCTCGGCCCAGGTCGAGGATCGCATCGTCGAGTTTCGCGTCGCCACGGCCGGCAGCGTCGTCGGCGAAAAGCTGGTGATGCGCGTCCTCGACGCCACCGCCCAGCTCGCCGACCTCGGGCAAGTCGGCTTGACCGAATCGCTGCAAGCTGAGGTTCGCGATGTCATCTCCAAGCCGCACGGGCTCTTCCTCGTCGTTGGCCCGACCGGCTCGGGCAAGAGCACGACCCTGTACGCCTGCCTGCACGAGATCGATCGCTTTGCCCAGAACGTCATCACCGTCGAGAACCCAGTCGAATATCGCCTCGAGGGCGTCACGCAGATCGAGGTCAATCCCAAGGCCGGCAAGACGTTTGCCTCCGAACTGCGCAGCATCCTGCGGCAAGACCCGGACGTGATCCTGATCGGCGAAATCCGCGACAAGGAAACCGCCGAGATCGCCTGTCAAGCCGCCCAGACCGGCCACCTCGTCTTCAGCACGCTGCACGCCAACGATTCGGTCACCGCCATCGCTCGCATGATCGACCTGGGCACGCCGCCGTTCATGCTCTCGTCGGCGCTGATGGGCGTGCTGAGCCAGCGGCTGGTTCGCAAGCTGTGCAAGAAGTGCCGCAAGCGCGTCAAGCCGTCGAACGAGACGCTCAAGAAGCTGAAGGTCGATTCCGATGCCGTGCGTTACCTTTACCGCGCGTTCGATCCGGTGGAGGACGTGCCGAAAAAGGACGACGAGGACGACGACGAACCCGAGGTGAAGGTCTGCCAGGCGTGCGGCGGGACCGGCTACCTGAAGCGCACCGGCATCTTCGATTTGCTGATCATTACCGACAAGATCCGCGAGCTGATCAAGGCCAACCCGAACGTTCAGGATATTCGCCAGGTCGCGATCGATTCGGGCATGAAGTCGCTGTTCGAGGACGGCGCCCGGCTCGTCGTCGAAGGCGACACGTCGATCCAGGAGTTATTGCGCGTCAGCAAATGAGGTCAGAGCCTGAAGCGTAAGCGAAGGATTTCCTTCGCTTATGCTTCAGGCTCTGATGGAGAACCAAACCATGCTGCTTGCCGCCGTCGTTGTGATCATGCTTGCCTGCGGGTACTCTCAGTATCGCAACGGGCTCTTCTCGTCGGTCGCCATGCTGATCAGTGTGGTCGTGTCCGGCCTGGTCGCGTTTGGGTTCTGGGAGCCGCTCGCGGACCTGCTCGACCTGCCCTTGCAGAACAGCGCCCCGAGGACATGCTCGTGATGATGGGGCTGTTCACCATCACGCTTGCCATCCTGCGCGTGGCGACCAACTCCATCGCGCCCGACATGATCGAGGAGCACGGTGTCCTGCAGCATTTCGGCGCCATGGGCGTCGGGGTCGTGACGGGCTATTTGCTGTCGGGGTTCCTGGTGTGCGTCGTGCAGACGTTGCCGCTCGATGAGAACTTCATGGACTTTCAACCGCGTTCGCCGACCGAGCCGTTTTACCGCAGCTTCTTTCCGGGGGATCGGATGTGGCTGGCGATGATGCGGCACGCGGGAGCGGGGCCGTTTGCGTGGAAAGAAGATCCGGCGAAGGCGGGGCTGCCGAGCGTCGATCGCTACGGGACGTTCGATACGCACGGGACATTCGAGCTGCGTTACCTGCGTTATCGCCGCGTCAGCGACACGAGGGGTCCGATGCCGTACTTCGGCGAATTCGATCGCGAACGTGGTCGAACGTCGCCGCCGTGATTTTGTAACCTTGGGAAGAATGACTTCCCGATTTCGGTTCGTGGATTGGCCAACACGTCGTGGTGCGGGCGGCTCGCCTGCACGACTTTGGCGTGTCCCCGCTGTTTTGTGCAGGCGAGCCGCCCGCACCACGGCGTGTTGGCCAAAATCGGGAAGTTATTATTTCGACCGATGCCTAGCGTTTCCGCAGCACCAGTTCCTCCGGCGCGATGATCGCCGGCTTCTTGACGTCGGTTTTCGCGCAGCCGCAGCCGCCGGAGCAGCCGGTCTTGCTGCCGCGCCACATCCGCCAGCCGCGCCAGAGCAAAAAGGCGCCGGCCAACGCGACGGCCAACGATGTCAACACGATCTGCCAATCCATCGCACAACCTCCGGCAATTCAAAACAGACTGCCGACCTGATACGTCAGCATCGCTCCGACATAGGCCAGCGCCGTCATGTAAACGAAAGTAAAGACCGGCCAGCCCCAGCTATTCGTTTCGCGCCGAATCACGGCCAGGGTCGAGACGCACTGGCAGCAGAGCGCGAAGAACACCATCACCGACAGCGCCGTGGGGATCGTGAACACCGGCGCCTTCTGCAAGGCATCGCGCAGGGCGTCGCGGAATTCGTCGTCGTCCGCATCTCCCTCGCCCTGGCCGAAGATGATGCCGAGCGTGCCGACCATGACCTCGCGGGCCGGGAAGCTGGCGATCGCCGCCATGCCGATGCGCCAATCCCAGCCGAGCGGCTTGACGGCCGGCTCGATCGCATGCCCGATCTGGCCGAGGATGCTCTGGGCCTTCCAGTCGCGGCGCAGCTCGTTGATCGTCTTTTGGTGCTCCTCGATCGTTTCCTTGATCGAATCGGTTGCCTCCGCCGGCGCGTCGCCCAGTTTTTCTCGCTCGGCGTCGAGCTTTTGTTTCTCGGCGGCGATGCGCGACTCGAAATCGCCGGCCGGGAAATAGAGCATCGCCCAGACCAGGATCATGCTGGCGAGAATGAACGTCCCAGCGCGCTTGAGGAACATCCAGCCCGCATCGACCGCCCGGCGCGACACCGTGTGCAGCGACGGCATCTTGTAGAGCGGCATCTCCATGACGAACATCGGCGTCTCGCCGCGCAGCAGCGTTCGCTTCAGCAGCATCGCGATCAGCGGCGCCAGGATAATGCCGATCATGTACAGGCCGAAGAACGCCAACCCCGGCAGCCACCACGGAAAACCTGGGCCAGTGAGGAACGCGCCGATCAGCAGACTGTACACCGGCAGCCGGGCCGAACAGCTCATCAGCGGCGCGACCAGGATCGTGGCCAGCCGATCGCGGCGGTTCTCGATGACGCGCGCCGCCATGATGCCCGGCACCGCGCAGGCCATCGACGAGAGCAGCGGAATGAACGACTTGCCGTTGAGTCCGGCCCGCGACATCAGGCGGTCCATCAGAAATGCCGCCCGCGCCATGTAGCCGCAATCTTCCAGCATGGCGATGAGGGCGAACAGGATCATGATCTGCGGAATGAACACAATGACCGCGCCGACGCCGTTGATGGCGCCCTCGACGAGCAGGCTCCGCAACGGCCCCGCGGCGAGTCCCGCAGTCACGAGGTCGGCAAGCCCGTTCTTGCCCAGGTCGATGATGCGCTTGATCGGGTCGGCGATCAGGAAGATCGACTCGAACACCAGAAACATGACGGCCAAAAAGATGAGCGTGCCCCAGATGCGGTGCGTCAGTATCTTGTCGATCTTGTCCGTCCATGAAACCGGGCGCTCGGCGGGCCGGCGGATGCAGTCGGCGGTCGTCTTGCGAATCCAGCCATAGCGGATGCGCGCTTCGATGCCGGCCAGCGTGAATCCCGCCTGCACGAGGCGCTGCCGCGCGGCTCGCAAGTGTTCGGCGAGTTCCGCTCCATACTTCTCGATGAGCCGTTTCTCGGCATGGCCGCCCACATCGAGCAGGAGACGGCGTATCAAATAAGTCGGTTCCTCGAAGCCGGCCAACGTCCGCAGCCCGGCGACCTCCTTCTCGAACGCCTCGGGGAAGACCGGACCGCCGACGCAACTCCCTGTCGTGGTAGCCGTTGCGATTGCCGCGGCGAGCCGGTCGAGTCCCGTGCCCTTGTTCGCCTGGATCGGCACCACGGGCACACCCAGCTGTTGAGACAGCTTATCAACATCGATCGTCAGTCCCTGCCCTGCCGCGACATCGATCATGTTGAGCGCGATGACGACCGGAACGCCGAGTTCGAGCACCTGCGTCATCAGGTAAAGATTGCGTTCGAGATTGGACGCATCGACGATCGTGACGACGACATCCGGGCGCGGCTCGCTGGAGTTGTGGCCGAGAATGACGTCGACGGCAAGCATTTCGTCCGGGCTGCGCGGGGCCAAGCTGTAGGTGCCGGGGAGATCGATGAGGTCGAAGGCGAGGTCGGCGTGGCGGAGCTTGCCCTTCTTGGTCTCGACGGTGACGCCGGGATAGTTGCCGACGCGCTGGTTCATGCCGGCGAGGGCGTTGAAGAGCGTGGTCTTGCC
>JACQFG010000045.1 GCA_016200155.1 Planctomycetota bacterium
CATCTACGGCCTAGACCCCAAAAGCAGGATTATCGAGAACGCCAAGAAGGAAGAAGGCGGCGGCACCCTCGTGCCCACTGATCGACGCAAGGTGGCCATGGGTAATTCGCTCGCCCGCAAACTGGATAAGAAGGTCGGCGACAAGGTCGAACTTACCGGTGGATTTGAATTCGAAATCATTGGCATCTTTGAGAGCAACAATCTGCTCGAAAGCAACGGCGCTGTCATGCCGATCGCGGAGATGCAAGAAATCCTGAATCAGCCCAACAAGGTCACCACCATGCTGATCATTCTCAAGCAGTCGCACAAGGCGCCCGAAAAGGTCGCGCTGGTGAAGTCGCAGATTGAGGCCCTGCGCGATCCAGCCGGGAAGTCGCTGAACATCGACGTGCAGTCGACGCGCGACCACGTCAGCACCAACATGGAAACGCAAGCGCTCAAGGGCCTCGCCTGGGCCGCCTCCCTGATCGCCATCCTGATCGGCTTTGTGTCGATGCTCAACACGATGATGATGTCGATTGCCGAGCGGATTCGCGAGATCGCCACCTTCCGGGCGATCGGCTGGCGCAAGTGGCGCATCATGCGGATGATCTTCATGGAGTCGCTGATTCTCTCGATCGTCGGGGCGGTGGTCGGCGTGTTGCTGGCCATTCCACTCATGGAGTTTCTGGCCAACTTCAGCATGACGAGTTCGTTGGTGACCAGCAAGCTCACCCTCGAAACGCTGGCCAAGGGCATCGGCATGGGCCTGATCGCCGGGTTCCTCGGCTCCGTCTACCCGGCATTCATCGCGGCCAACCTGTCGCCGGCGTCGGCGCTGCGGCATGAGTGATCGCCTGGCGGTCACTGCGCGCTCGCCCAATTTTCCAGATTCTTGTTGACATCCGATCTCAGGCTCGTTAGGGTCACTTCTTAATATTTCATTCTCTATTGTTCCCGACTCCGTTTTTCGTCGCTGGCACAGGGGACTACAGTAGGTCCCGCGCTGCCGGCAATCGGGGGCCGCTGAATACTTGCATCATTCCATTTCATCATTCGCGCGAAAGAGGTGCCACATGGATCGCAGACGGTCGGCGTTCACGCTCATCGAACTGCTCGTCGTCATCGCCATCATCGCCATTCTCATCGCCCTCCTGGTGCCGGCCGTGCAAAAGGTCCGCGAGGCGGCGGCCCGAACGCAGTGCGGCAACAACCTCAAACAGTGGGGCATCGCCAGCCACAACTTTCACGACAACTTCAAGCGTCTCCCCCCCGCACTCGGCATGACCACCGGCAACTCGACCTCGACCTCCAATGCCGGCTTCGGCAATGCCATCTTCCACATGCTCGCCTACATCGACCAGGGCACGACCTACAACGCCTCCATTGGCACCTTTCTGGGCGTCCCCAATGTCTATTTCGCGGCCAACAACCAGGTCTACTCCTCGATCGTGCCGACACTCGTCTGTCCGTCCAACCCGGCCGCCACGCCGAACCCGGTGGTCGCAAACGGCGTGAGCTGGGGCATCAGCTGTTACGGGTTCAACTCACTGGTTTTTTGCCGCGAGAATGGCATCAATCAGACCAACCCGCCGACGTCCAACGGCAAGAGCTTCGATCCGTCGGGCACGACTCGGCTCACGCAGATTTCGGACGGGCCCTCCAACACCATCCTCATCGCTGAACGCTATCCGCAGTGCACGAATGCCAGCTGGCCGTCGGGCGGAAGCTACTGGGCGTACTGCGCGTTGACGAGCCCTGCTCTGCCCGCGCCGATGAACCCTCCGGCCGCGCCGTTGTACCCCGGCATGCAGATCAGCTATTTCGCCGCCGTTGCCGCCGGCGCCACGGCAATCGGCCCGGCCTCGAAGTTCCAGATCGCGCCGACGCCGTTCCTGGGCAACTGCGATCCGATGCGCGCCGCCACCCCCATACCACCGGCATGACTACCTGCTTCGCCGACGGCAGTGTCCGCACCATTTCCGCCACCGTCAGCCCGAATACCTGGTGGTTCGTGTGCACCCCTCAAGGCGGCGAAGCGAATGGACCCGATCTCGATCCGTGACACCCATCAGAGCCTGAAGCGTGAGCGATGGACTGCGCTTCCTTTGCTCACGCTTCAGGCTCTGAAATCGCCCGTCCTTCCCCTATGAAAAAACTCATCCTTGTCATCGTGCTCCTCATACCCGGCTGCGGTCCCGGCAAGGGCGACGTCACTGGCGTCGTCTACCACCAAAAGAAGCCGCTCCCCGGCGGCACCATCACCTTCTACGATGAACACAAGGGTGTCGCCTCCGGCAAGATTGAACCCGATGGCAAATACACCGTCACCGGCGTCACCACAGGCAGCGCTCGCATCGCCGTCGTCGTGCCCATGGCGATCGCCGCGCCCGGCGTCGCGGCCCCCAAGGTTGCCCCGATCGACCCCAAGTATGCAGACCCGGCAAAGTCGGGACTGACCTGCAAGGTCGGCGCCGGCTCACAGGTCCATCAAGTTGACCTGGATTGATCAACATCGTCACGAGAACCAACATGCTCCGACCATTCCTCTGCCTCATCGTCGTGGGATTCTTTTTTTTCCCTGCCCAAGCCCATGCCAGCCTGCTCGACTACGTCAAGAAGCCCGATGACTCCTACTCGTGGAAGCTCAACAAGAAAATCGAACACAAGCTCGGTGACGTTTACGATCTGCGCCTCGTTTCGCAGACCTGGCAAGGCATCAAGTGGGAACACCCGCTCCAGGTCTACGTCCCCAAGGGCGTCAAACCCACCGAGACCATCGTCCTGTGGAACCAGGGTGGCAAACCCAGTGAAAACAGCATCCTGGCCGGCATGATGATGGCCCAGAAAGCCAACGCGCCGGTCGCGTTCCTCTACGGCATTCCCAATCAGCCCCTTTTCGGCGACGTCAAGAAAAAGGGCCTCACCGAGGACGCCCTGATCGCCGAGACCTTTGTCCGCTATCTCGCCAGCAAGGACGAAAGCTGGCCGCTCCTGTTCCCGATGGTCAAGAGCCTCGTCAAAGCGATGGACGCCCTGCAAGCGTTCGCCCAGCGCGAGTGGAACTTCGTCGTCCGCTGGTTCCTCGTCACCGTCGGGTCCAAGCGCGGGTGGACCACGTGGCTCACCGCCGCCGTCGAGCCGCGCGTCAAGGCGATCGCGCCGCTGGTGATCGACACGCTCAACATGCAGGCCCAGCTGCCGCACCAGCTCAAGAGCTATGGCCGATACAGCGAGATGATCGACGATTACGTGAAGCGCGACCTGGTGCCGATGCCGAAGACGGAACGCGCGATGAAGCTGTGGGGCATGGTCGATCCGTGGGTGTACCGCGAGAAGCTGACGATGCCGACGATGATCATCAACGGCGCCAACGATCCGTACTGGACGGTGGACGCGCTCAACCTGTACTGGGACGACCTGAAGTCGCCGCGCTGGATCGCGTATGTTCCGAACGCCGGGCACAACCTGATGGAGAAAACGCCGCTGGGCATCCCCGACCCGACGCGCGTCGCCAACACACTCGGCGCCTTCGCGCGTCATCAGATCCACGGCGTCAAGATGCCGAAGCTGACCTGGAAGCACGACGACCACGAAGGCAAGCCGCGTCTGACGGTGCAGTCCGACCCGCTGCCGACGAAGGCGAGACTGTGGGTCGCGGACGCCGAGAAACGCGACTTCCGCAAGAGCACGTGGAAAGAACATGCAGCGAAAGTGAATGCCGAGTCGGTGGTCGGCACGATCGATGGCCCGAACGGCGGCTATCGCGTGTTCTATGGCGAAATGGAGTATGCGATCGATGGGATGACGTTCTATCTGAGCACGCAGGTGAGGGTTCTCGAAAAAAAATAGGCGCGCATCGAAGCCCAGCGGTGAGCCCGGCAAGCCCCTGGGATCACCGCTTTCGTCACTTCTTGGTTGCATTTCGCCGACCATTTTGCGATAAATATTAGACACTCAAGAATCCCGCCAGGCCGCTTTTTCCCGAGTCATGCCATGATGCGAATCGCTTCGATATTCTCTATCGCTGTAACTTTCACGATGATCGGCAACTCCGCAATTGCGCAGCAGACGGGCGCGCTCACCTTCGAGAAATCGGTCCTCCCAATTTTCGAAGCGAAGTGCCTGAAGTGCCATGGCGAGAAGCGGCAGCGGGCCATGCTCGATTTGCGCACCAAGCCGGCCATCGTCAAGGGCGGCGAGGCCGGTGCAGCGCTCAAGCCGGGATCGCTCAAGGACAGCCTGCTGTGGGAGAAGATCCGCACCGACCAGATGCCGGAGGGCGAGACGAAGCTGACGGCGGCCGAGAAGGACACGATCCGCCGCTGGATCGAAGCGGGAGCGCCGGGCGACGACAAAGCGGTCTCGCCGCGCGGGCCCGACCTGTCGATCACCGACGAGGACCGCAAGTTCTGGGCGTTTCAGACCCCCGTTCGGCCCAAGATGCCCGCGGTAAGAACCAGCAATCCGATCGATGCGTTCATCATCGACGCACTGCAAAAGAAGAATCTGGCGATGTCGCCCGAAGCGGAGCCGCTCGTGTTGTTGCGGCGCGTCACGTTCGATCTGACGGGGTTGCCGCCGACTCCTGCGGAGATCGAGGATTTTCTGAAGGACTGCGCCAGCGCCAAGCCGCAAGCGGCGTATGAGAAGGTCGTCAATCGCTTACTGGCGAGCCCGCGCTACGGCGAACGCTGGGCCCGGCACTGGCTCGACCTCGCGGGCTATGCCGACTCCGAGGGCATCCTCGACGCCGACTATGTTCGCTCGGCGGCGTGGCGTTATCGCGATTACGTCATCCGCGCGTTCAACGCTGACAAGCCATATGATCGATTCCTGCAGGAGCAGATCGCTGGCGACGAGCTGGTCGATTACTGGACCGTGCATCAAACGGCGAAGGAGTTGCCGCCGCACGTCGTTGAAGCGCTTGTCGCGACAGGCTATCTGCGCTGCGCATCGGACACGAGCCGGCCCGACTTCGTCAGCATCAAGAACGCGCCGGGCTACTACTTTCAAACGCTCGACGACACGCTCAAGATCGTTTGTTCGAGCACCATGGGCCTGACGGTGCAATGCGCCAAGTGTCACACGCACAAGTACGACCCGATTCCGCAGACCGATTACTATCGCATGCAAGCGATCTTCATGTCGGGCTATCGGCCCAGCCAGTGGGTGCCGCAGGTGCAACGCAAGCTGAGTGACGCATCGGCCCTCCAGGAGAAAGAGGCGAAGGAGCTTGCGGCCAAGATCGATGCCCTCGTCGCTCCGCTGAAGCAACGGCAAACGGCCATCCAGACCGCCGCGATTCGGGAAAGGTTTCTGAAAGCAGCCAAAGGGGACCTATTCGCGGCTCTTACCGCCGACCCTGCCAAACGCACCGACGACCAAAAAATGCTCGTGAACAAGTTCGAGGCGGACCTCAAGGCGGCCACGCCGAAACTTATCCAGCAAGTAGACCTCGACCCTTTTCGCAAGAAGGAGGTCCAGCAGATCATCGACGAGATCAAGATGCACGAGGCAAAGAAGCGAACCTTCGCCGAGATCCGCGCGTTTTACGATTTGCCCGGCGAAGTGAAAACCCATTTGCTGAAGCGCGGCGAATACTTGCAGCCCGGTCCCGAGGTGCAGCCCGGCGTCCTGCGGGCGTTAGTCAACCACAAGGAGTTCGAGCTGCCGCCGCGTTCCAAGGATGCGAAGACCAGCGGCCGACGTTTGGCGTTCGCGCAATGGTTGACGAGCCCGCAGCATCCGCTGACGGCGCGCGTCCTCATCAATCGACTCTGGCTGCACCACTTCGGCGTCGGCCTCGTCGCCACGCCGGACAACTTCGGCAAGACCGGCGCGCCGCCGTCGCATCCGGAGCTGCTCGACTGGCTGGCCACGGAGTTCGTCGCCCAGAAGTGGTCGATCAAAACGATGCACCGCCTGATCGTGCATTCCAACACGTACAAACAGACGTCCGCGTTTCGATTGAAGGACCACGCAAACGCAAAGCATATCGATCCTGACAACCGCCTTCTATGGCGGCAACGATTGCGCCGCCTCGAAGGGGAAGCCATGCGCGACGCGGTTTTGACGGTCAGCGGCG
>JACQFG010000051.1 GCA_016200155.1 Planctomycetota bacterium
CGCACAGGCCCGCGCCACCGCCCGCGCGGCGTCCGGTTGGCCCAGGGCCTGGGCGATTTCGCGATAGCTGCGCGTATGCCCACGCGGGATCTTGCACAGCTGCTGCCAGACGCGCTGCTGGAACGGCGTTGCGTCCACATCGGTCGGCACCTTGCAGCGCGGCGTTTTTCCTTCGACGAGGTGAGCGACGGCGCTCGCCCAGGTGCGCAGCCCATCCGCATCCTGCGTGAATGCCCGACGCGGGAACTCAGCCTTCAGAAAATCGAGCAATTCCCGGTCGCCGTCGCCGAGAAAGACCGCGCACACGCCGCGCCGGGTGGCGGCGAGCAGCAGTCGGCCCAGCGTGCAGGGGACGATGGTGTAACGAATCGCGGGTTGCATTGCGGTTCCTCCTGTTGAAGATCGATCGGTCGTTTCCTTATTGTATTCTCAGAGCCTGCGAAGGAGGTTCTTCGCTCACGCTTCAGGCTCTGAAGGCAACCGCCATGACCCTCGCATTCGACAAACCGGACTGCCCACCGTCGTTCCTGCAACGGCTCGACCCGCGCTGGAAGCTGGCGAGCGTGTTGCTGGCCGTGCTGGCGCTGGCATTGCTGCGCACCGGGGGCGCAGCTCTGGCCGGGCTGCTCGGTGCGCTGCTGCTGGTCGTGCTCGCGCGCTTGCCGTGGCGCTGGTACTGCCTGCGGATGGGGACGGCGCTGACGATGTATCTGCTGTTCCTCATCTGGTTGCCGCTGGTGGTCGAAGCGGACCACGACACGTTCGATCTGGGGATCGTGACGGTGTCGCTGACGGGGCTGATCCGCCTGTTCGTCCTGAGCGCCAACCTGGTCGGCATGATCTCCCTGATGCTCGTGCTGCTGGCGACGACGCCGCTGCACAACGTGTTCAAGGCGGCGCGCGCGCTGTACGTCTCGCGCCTGCTCGTCTTCTTGATGCTGCTGACCTATCGCTACGTATTTTTGCTCATCGACGAATTCGCCCGCCTGCGGATCGCCCTGCGCGTGCGCGGCTTTCGCAATCGCGCCGACCTGCACAGCTATCGCACGATCGGCCAGGTCGCGGGAACGCTGCTGGTGCGCAGCGCCGAGCGCTCGGAGCGCGTGGGGCAGGCGATGCGCTGCCGGGGGTTCGACGGCGAGTTCCGCGCGCTCGACGAATTCAGCACGACGCCGCGCGACGTGCTGGTTTTCAGCGTAATGGCGGGATATGCTATCGGCCTTGTGGCGTGGGATTGGTTCGCGCGTTGAAAGGCCCCGTGTGGACACGCAAGTTGCCATCGAATTTCAGGACCTGTCGTTCACCTATCCCGATGGGAAGCAGGCTTTGCACGACCTCAGCCTGCAGGCGGCGGCGGGCGACACGATCGGCCTGGTCGGTCCGAACGGGGCCGGCAAGACGACGCTCTTCCTGTGCCTGGCCGGCATCCTCGCGCCGCAGAAAGGCACGATCCGAGTCGCCGGTCTCGATCCGCGCAACGCCGCCGATCGCAAGCGGTTGCCGGCGCACGTCGGCATCATCTTCCAGAACAGCGACGATCAGCTCTTTAGCTCCACCATCGCCGATGACGTCGCCTTCGGGCCGCTCAACCTCGGCCTGCCCGCCGAGGAAGTGCGCCGCCGCGTTGCCGAGGCGCTGGGCCGCGTCGGCTTGACGGGGTTTGACGAGCGGGTGCCGTTTCATTTGTCGGGCGGCGAGAAGCGTCGCGCCGCCATCGCCGGCGTGCTGGCGATGCGGCCGGAAATTCTCCTGCTCGATGAGCCGTCGATGTTTCTCGACCCACGCGGCCGGCGCGAGCTGATTCGCCTTTTGAACGAGTTGACCGTCACGAAGGTCATCGCGTCGCACGATCTGGAAATGATTCTCGATTCGTGCCGGCGCGTCGCCGTGCTCGATCAGGGGAAATTGGTAGCGACGGGCGCCGCGGACGAGGTGCTGCGCGACTCGGCGTTGATGGAAGCGCACGGCCTCGAGGTGCCGTTCCGACTGCGGCGCTGATCGGTTGTTTGCGTTTAGCGCTCGCGTCGCGCCACGCGAGCGCTAAACGTAAACCATCAACCGAAAAACGACTGATACAGCACATCCGCGCGTGTTCGGCCAAATGCGAACGCGCGCCCCGACTTCACGTTGCACAGCACGATCTCGGCCGGGCTGAACAGCATCGGATCGATCTTGTAGAAATCCTGATCGTAGCGGGCGAAGATCGAGGCGAACGGGGCGCCGTAATCCGCCGACGCGCTCGCCGGCACCTTCGGCCCGACCTCCGCGAGCTGATCATCCTCGGCGTTGACCCAGATCGTCACCCGGCCGCCGTAGAGGATCGCATCGTTGGTTCGGCCAATCGCGCTCAGCTCGTCCTTGGCGACCGGGGGCAAAGGCGCGGAGCCGAACCCCGACACGACCTGGTTCAGATCGAACTTCAACTCGTGCAGCTTGTGCAGCGCCGTCTCTAAAGAGCGCGCCACGACTTGCAGGTTGCCCGCTTGACTCGCCGCCGGCGCCACCAGCAGCATGATCTTGTTCGCCGGCAGGCTCAACGCCTGGCTCAGGTGCTCGATCACCGCATCGTCGGGCAGCTTGCGCGTCTCAAGGGCGCCGACCGCGACGGGGGCCTGCTCCTTGCCGGGGATGTGCTCGAAGAGATCTTCCTTGCCATACGCGGCCCGCATCGGGCCGGAGCCCATCGCGAAGAACTTGCCCACGGCGATCTGCCAGCCGGCGTATTGCGACGCCATGCACGCCAGGATCGGGTGATCGGTGTTCACCACGACGCTGGGGCAAGCGACCCCGGCAACGTCGCCGGGAACGACCGCCACCTCCGCCTGCCCGGCCAGGCAGACGCGCGCCAGCGCCAGCCCCGCCTGCAAGCCGCCCGGCGTCTTGATGCCGCAATCGAGGATGCGCGCGCCGGCGGTCGTCTTGTGCTCGGCAATGCGCATGGCGACAGCGTTCGAGGCGGCGTAATCTGCCAGGCGCATGGCGCGCTCGTTCAGGGTCAGCGTGGGGGCCACGGGGGTTCTCCGCTTGGTTTCGATCACCGGCGCTGGGATGCACAGATTGGTTGTATCATCCTCCGAACCGCCGGGCGAGAGCCTCCGCTTTTTCTCGCAACTTCGTCATGACCTCGTCCACGGTCGGGCCCGACGCGAACAGCGTCAGCACGGGTCGGCCATGCTCGATGATGTCGCCGGCGGGCGGGATGTCGGCGTAGGCGGCCCCATCCGGATCGACGTCGCCTTTCAGCGCGGCTTGCCACGGACCTGCATTGGGAAACGCGAACGTCTTTCGTGCGTACAGGATTGCCTTGCCGTGAATCGCAGGGACAACTTGTGCAGGCGAGCCGCCCGCACCACGGGCATCGAAGGCGGATCGATGCAAGGGAAGAAACGGCGTCTGCATGGCGCGTTCCAGCACCTCGACCGAGGCGGTATAGCGCGGGTTGATCTCGACGGGCCAGGGCACGCCGTCGCGGACGATCGCATCGACGCCGAACAGGCCGCGCACACGAAACGTCCGGGCCAGGTCGATGCCGAACTCGCGCCAGCGCTGCTCGAGCGCGGGTTCGAGCGCCAGCGGACCGATGCTGCCGGCGTAATGATAGCCGGTCGCGTTGAGCCAGGGCGTGCCGATCAACTGGCGCGTCACCCCCAGCAATAAGGTGTCGTCATCCCGCCCGAGATAAATGGCCGAGCAGGATGCGCCGTCGATCCATTCTTGCAAGAAGTGGGTACGCGGATTGAACGGCTGGCCTGCGTACGGCTGAATGCCGTACCCCGCGGCGCTCTTGAGCGGCTTCGTCAACCATCGGCCGGCCGTGGTCGGCGCAAAGGAAATCGGCGGACAGGGGATGCCGTGCTCATGCAGACATTGCGTCCAGCGTTGCGGCGAACGGACGGCGCGCAGCACTTCCGGCGGGTTGCCCCAGAGCGGACGCTCGATCTTCGCGACCAGATCGGGCCGGTTCTCCAGAGCGCCCGTGTAGATCACCGGCGCGGCCGGCATTTCCGCCAGCGCGTCGAGCAAACCCTCCGGATAGGATTCGATTGGCACCTTGCGAGCCTGGGCGATGCGCTGCAAGTCCGCGTCCGCGAACAGGTCGGCGCACCACGGCGTCCAGCCGGCGCGGCACGCCGACATGGCCGCGGCGCGCGCGCTGGCGCCAATAATGATGACCGGAGTGCCGTCCATGCGGTTGATGTATGGATTCGCGGGTTTCGTTTGACCTTCGCGCCGCCTTGCTTATGCTGTTCTTACCATGACGACCTCCGAACCGCGCACCAGCAACTTCGGCAAATGGATGGCGCTCACCGCCGCTCTCCTGGGCTGGCTCTTCGACGGCCTCGAGATGGGCCTGTTCCCGCTCGTGCAGAAGCCGTGCCTCGACGAACTCGTCACCGACCCCGACGATCGCACCCTGTGGATCGGTATCATCACCAGCTTCTTCCTCATCGGGGCAGCGACCGGCGGCGTTCTCTTCGGCTGGCTCGGGGATCGCATTGGCCGCGTTCGCTCCATGATGCTCAGCGTTCTCACGTATGCCGTCGTCAGCGGGTTGTGCGGGTTCGCCAGTGAGGCCTGGCAGATCGGCATCCTGCGCTTCGTCGCCGCCATGGGCATGGGGGGCGAATGGTCGCTCGGCGTCGCCCTCATCAACGAAATCTGGCCCGACCGCTCGCGCGCCTTCCTCGCCGGGCTCATTGGAGCGGCCGCCAACGTCGGCTATCTCCTCATCGGCACCGTTGGCCTGGGCGTCATCCAGCAAGTCGGCCAACTGCAAAGTGCGTTGATCAGCATCGGCCTGCCCGAAGCGTGGGCCAAGCACCTCATGCAAAACGAGGCCTGGCGGTTCCTCATGATGCTCGGGGCCGTCCCCGCGCTTTTGACATTTTTCATTCGCTGGTTCGTGCCGGAATCCGAGAAATGGGAACGCGAGCGCGGCAAGGGGGCCACCTCATACTGGGCCACGCGCGACCTGGCCGGCGTCTTCGTTGGCGCCCTCGCGGTGTGCGGCGTCATCATCCTTTGGGCCCAGAAATTTCACTGGAGCATCTGCATCGCCGGCACCGTGGTCGGCCTCGCCGTCGTGACGTGGGGCTACACGTTCCCCGTGCTGCGCTATCTGCAACGCGCGTCAGCGAGCGGCACGTTCGTCGGGGACTGGAAAGCGACCCTCGTTCAGATGCTGCTCGCGGCGGTCATCAGCGGCGTCGCCCTGCTCGGCACGTGGGGCACGATCCAACACGCGCCGAAATGGGCCGGCGATCTCGTGCAGGCGGAACGCAAGACGTACACCGCGGAGGAGCTGCAGACGCCGGCCCCCGCCGCCAAGGAATGGACGCAGATCGCGACGGCCTTCGGCGCCATCGTCGGCACCATCGCCGCGGCCATGCTCGGCGGCTGGCTCGGCCGGCGCATCACCTATTTCTTCCTGTGCATCGGCTCCTTCGTCGCCATCCAGCTCTTCTTTCAAACCTGCACGGTGTATGATGCCAAGTTTCTGCTGCTCGCCTGCCTGGCAGGCGCCGTCAGCGCTTCGTTCTACGGCTGGCTGCCGCTCTACTTGCCGGAGCTATTTCCGACGGCGATTCGCGCGACCGGGCAGGGCTTCGGCTTCAACTTCGGCCGCATCCTGGCCGCAATCGGCGTGCTGCAGCTCAGCACGTTGCAAGGCGCGTTCGGCGGATTGCCGCAGGCGTGTGCCGCCCTGTCGTTCATCTACGTGGTCGGGCTGGGCGTGATCTGGCTGGTGCCGGAGACGAAGGGCAAGCCGCTGCCGGATTAGCGTTGCCCGGACGTTACGCTTTTTTTCCGAACAGAAATCCGAGTACCATCGTGACGATGGGCGTAACTATTTTCCAGGTTTCGGTGGCGGTCGCGCCGCCGGGGAAGAACGTCATGATAACGCCTGCGATGACCACCAAGATGGCAACCAGGCCCCCGATGTTGACGGCCGCATTTTTGGGCGATCCGAAAACTCTTCCGAGCCAACCGGACTCCAAGTCCATTGCCTTCAACTTGATGTAAGTTTCCCGGTCGGATTCCCCGGGGTTGAATTGGATTTGTTCAGGCATTGTTGGCTCCGACTGGCACACCGAGAGGTCCCAATGCGTGCTCGGTGATGTAACCACACTTACTGCAAGCCACGATCGCCACAGGGATTCCCGGTCCACCTTGCGCGCCGGGTGGATCCCCGACAAAGATCGCGGATTCCGCAACCAAGTCGAATGTGAGTCCACCGCACCTCGGGCATGGCAGGCTAACGCCCTTTGCCTTGAGGGCATCGATTAGTTTTTGCCGTCTGTTCTGATCCATGTGCAGTCCCAACCTTTCTGCCAACGTAACATCCTCATTGTATGTCATGCGCTCTTTCCCGACAAAGCGTCTTGTTCGGGTGGCAACCTTAGCGCACTCAGTAACTCCTCATTGCCAGGCCGATCTGCGGCGTCCTTGCTGGCATGGGCGTAGCGGAGTCGGCCCGTCGGGTCGATGACGAAGTCGCCGCCGAGCTGCCAGACATCCGCGCCTTTTGGGCCCTTGGGAAACCAGCCGCGGAACATCAATTTCAAGTAATGCCAGATCACTCCGAGCCGCAGGAAGCCGCGCAAGTTCGTCGAGCCGATCCCGAACGCCTGGTACGTCTTGCGCTCGGGGTCGGCGACGACCGGGAACGGCTGCGGCGACTCCGCGAGAAACGCTGCGATCAACGCTGGCGGCGCAAAGCTGACGACCAGCACATCGGCGCCCATCGCCTTGATATCGCTGTAGATCTTCTGCACCTCGCCGAGGTGCGCTCGACAGGAGATTCAGGCGAGATGACGCAGAAAGACGAGCAAGAGCGGCTTGCCGAGCAGCGACCGCAATTCGATCGGCGTGCCGTCCGGCTTCAGAAACGTGACGTCGCCGACGGGTTCGCCCAGCGCTACGGTCATGACCTCGCCCCCATGGTTGAATGTGGGCAGTCGCCACTGCCGACTGCCGATTGCCAACTGCCAACGGCTCACCCCGGCGGCCAGTGGAAATCGCGGCCGCCCAGAAGGTGCATGTGCAAGTGCGGCACCGTTTGGCCGCCGCGGTCCAGGCAGTTGACGACGACGCGATACCCGTCGTCGAGGTGGAGGTCCTTGGCCAGCTTGACCGCGATGAGGTGCATGTGCCCGACCAGGTCGCGGTCCACGTCGGTCAGGTCGGCATGCGTGGCGATGGCCTTGCGCGGCACGATCAGCACGTGCACCGGCGCTTGCGCGTTGATGTCGTGGAAGGCGACACACCATTCGTCCTCGTAAGCGATCTTCGCGGGAATCTGCTTGTCGATGATCTTCTGGAAAATGTTGTCTTTGAGCATGCGCAGCTCCTTTCTACAAAAGGATATGTCGGGCGCGCCGGGAGCGTGAGCGACCGGAGGTCATTGGTTATTGTACGGAGACACCATCATGCCCTGGCAGATCGGCATCGACGAAGCGGGCTACGGCCCCAACCTCGGCCCGTTCGTGATGACGCTGGTCGCGTGCAAGACGCCCGATCACGCCGATCTGTGGGACCTGCTTTGTCGCAGCGTGCGCCGGGCCGAGGATGCCGTGGATGATCGGCTCATCGTCGCGGATTCCAAGCTCGTCTACTCTCCGGCCGTTGGCTTGCGCGACCTGGAACGCTCGGCGTTGTCGGCGTGTGCCGGCGGGTTCTTCGACCCGGCGGCAACGTTCGCCGACCTGTTGCAGCAGGTTGCTCAGGACGCACTGCCGCCGTTGCGTCAGGAGGCGTGGTTCGTCGGCGACACCGCTTTGCCGACCGCCGTGAACGCCGCAGACCTGGCAGACGGCATCGGGAGCTGGAAAACGGCGAGCAAGAGCGCCGAGGTGACGTGGGGCTTCTGCCAGTGTGCGATCGTGCCGGCGCCGCGCTTCAACGAGTTGATCGACCGCTGGGACAGCAAGGCGGCCGTCCTGAGCGTCGCGATGACGCAGCTGATGCAGAGCTGCCTCCAGGAAACGGACGGCGAATCTCTGCGTTTTGTCGTGGACAAGCACGGCGGCCGCAACGCGTACAGCGCCGTGCTGCAACATGCATTTGCCGACGGGTTCGTGCTGGCCGAGGAGGAAGGCCGGGAGCGCAGCGTCTATCGCGTCGAGGGCTTGGACCGCGAGGTGCACATCACGTTCATGCCGAAGGCGGACGTTCGCCACTTCACGGTGGCGCTGGCGTCGATGATCAGCAAATACGTGCGCGAGCTGCTGATGGGCGAGTTCAACCGCTTCTGGCTAACGCACGTGCCGGGCCTGACGCCGACGGCCGGCTATCCGAATGACGCGGTCCGCTACATCGACGCGATACGCCCGGCAATGCTCAAGCTGGGCATTGCCGAACGCGCGGTGTGGCGCTGTCGCTGATCCCAATGTGGTGCGACGCTCCGCGTCGCATCTTTCACGACGCGGAGCGTCGTGCCACACTACGGCGCCGGCAGCTCCTTGATTTCGATCTTGCGCACTTCCGGCGCGCCGCTGAGGCCGCGAATGGCGATCCTTCCGGAACGCAAGCCACTGCCGACGTCGGTGAAATCGGTGGTGGTCTTGCCGTTGACCTTGACGGTGATGCGCTCGCCGACGGCGATAACTTCCATCGTGAACCATTGCCCCGGAGGAACCTTGGCGCCGCTCCCCTTGGGGATCGAAGACTTCTTGTTGCGGACGTAGAGGTCGCCCGCGGTCTTGAGCAGGCTGTTGACCCAGATCTCGTATCCCTCCTGGGCCGGGCTGACGCGCACCCAGACTGACGAGCTGTCTGCCGCCGCGGTGCAGCGCGCTTCGAGCCGGAGGTGGAAGTTCTTGTAGTCGCTGCGAGCGGAGGAGAGATAACTGTTGCCCGGGCCGACGATGGCGTCATTCTCGACGCGCCATTTTACGGGTCCCATGGTCGCGGGCAGCCAGCCGGTGAGGTCCTTGCCGTTGAAGAGCGACACGAACCCGTCGGCCGCTGGCGCCGCTCCCGCTGCCAGGTCCGGCATGCCTTCCAGGAGAACGGTCCCGTCCGGGGCGGTCACCCTGATGTTCTTGAAGCGGTACCGCGAACCCAGAGGACTCAGCCCCACCGCGCCGGCGGCATGCTTGTCGGCCTTGAAGTCGAAGATCTTGACGCCGTCGAAATAGCATTCCCCCTTGTCGCCGCGCACGGACATCTTGACGAGATACCAGACATTCGCCTGGAGCGGTTTGTCCTTGATGTCCTTGGTGTTCGTCTGGC
>JACQFG010000033.1 GCA_016200155.1 Planctomycetota bacterium
TAGGCGACGAAGATGATGCCGGCCGGGAGCTTGCCGACCTTGCACAGAAACGTCGCCTCGCCGTTGTCGGAACGCACGCGCACGTTGCTGTCGGCCGCGATGCCTGCTTCCTTCATGTCGTCGGCGTTCATGAAGATCGTCGTCGTGATCGCCAGATATTCCGGCGAATCCTTGCCGTGATTGATCTGCTGGCCTTGCTTGGTCGTTCGGCCCGCGTTCATCAGGTAGCGCTTGGCTGGCATTCGTTCAGTTTACCGGAACTCGCGCGAAACACAAGTTCACTGTTTGCCGCTTGCGGCGTAGCAAAACGTGCGACGCCGCAAGCGGCAACTCTCACTTCGCCGGCAACTGATACCCGTCCTTATTGAGCTGCATGCGATACAAACTCTTGCCCGCGGTGATATACAGAGTCTTCGACTCCGAGCCACGGCCAAAGCCGACATTCGTGGGGACCTCGGTCTTGATGTACGCCAGTTCCTTGCCTGTCGGCGAATAGACGTAGATGCCCGGCCGCGTCTCATCGCGCACCGCCACGTAGAGATTGCCCTCGACATCGGCACACAATCCGTCGGGGCCATCCTGCGGTGCGTAATCGACGAGGATCTTGCGGAACTTCGCCGAGCCATCGGCGGCGAGATCATACGCCAAGAGCGCCATCAGGCCCTTGCGCGCCGGCGCGTCCTTCGGCAGGCGTTCGATACCCCAGTGGCCGTTGTCGTTGCTGACGACGTACAGCGTCTTCTGATCGGGCGAAGTGCAGACGCCGTTCGGCTTGCCGGCGTCGGTGATGATGCGATGGATCGAGCCGTCGGTGTCGACGCGATAGACCGCCTGCACCGGCTGATCGATCGGTTCATGGCCCAGGTAGCGCGGGTCGCTGAAGTAGATGCGGCCCTTTTCGTCGATGGTGATGTCGTTGGGCGAATTGAGCCGACGGCCGTCGAAGCTGTGTGCCAAGATGTAGCTCTTGCCGGTCTTCATGTCGGTCTTTATGAGCCGGCGGCCGCCGAAGTCGGCCCCCTCGGCGATGATCATGTGGCCCTCCGCGTCGAACTTGATGCCGTTGGACATGCCGCTGGGGGAGCGAAAGATCGACGTCTTTTTGGTCTTCGGATCGAACTTCCAGATATGCCCGGCCTCGATGAAGCCGCGCTTGTCCTTGCTGACGTGCGAGAAGGTGATATCGCTGAAGTAAATCGTGCCATCGGGCGCTGAAGCACAGCCCTCGGTGAGCGCGACGCCGCCGTCGAAGAGCAGTTCGAGCTTGGCATCCTTGGGGACGATGGCATTCTGGGCGGATGCGTGCTGTCCCGCAACGATGCCGCAAACGACAAGGCAAGAAAGGACCAATCGACGGCGCATCAGAGTCTCCTTCGGAAAATGGGGTGATACTCTGTGGCCAAACATATGGAACACCGAATATGCGACAATTCAAATCGAAGCGAGGCTCTCATTCGTCTCAATTTCACAATCACGCAATCTCACGTGGAGGTCAACATGCTTGCAAAACGATTCACCCTGCTGATGGCACTGGGAGTTGCAGCCGCGCTGTGCGCGAACGCCATGCCGGCCGGCGCTCAGGACGCGATCAAACGCCTGAACATCAAGCCGACCAAGCCCGCATTCAAGAAATGGAGCGAGCCGGTCGTCATCCGCACGGAAGAGGATGCCGCCAAGCATTTTGGCAAGGCGCCGGAAGGGGTGGATTTCAAGAAGCAGATCGTGCTCCTGTTTGCCTGGCGAGGTTCGGGCGGCGACAAGCTGGAGTATTCGGTCCTCGAGTCGTTTCCCGAGCAAATTCCGTTCTCGTTGAAGCCGGGCGCGACCGATGATCTGAAAGAGCACGTTCACGTTTTTGCCTTGCGCTCCAATGTTCGTTGGAGCATCAAGGGCGCCAAGGCGGCCGTCGAGCCGAAGAAAGCTGCGAAGCCACAGGAAGTTCGTCCGCTCAAGTTCACGCCAAAGGACCCGACGATCGGCTTCACTATCGGCGGCAAAAACATGGTGACGCCGCTCGCCGACGCCGATGCCGTCATCAAACTCGTGGGCAAGGAGGCGGCGGCGGGATTGACCGACGCCGTGAACTTCGAGACGCATCGGATCGTCCTCGTGAGCTGGCAGACCAGCGGTCCCCCGGACGGCGCTCTGACCTACGAGTTCAAGGGGGAGGGAAAAGACCGTGCACTGATTTTCTACGTCAAGGCCCCGAATGTCGCGGCCCGCGGCGAACGTCTTCGCCTGGGCGCCGACTTCTTCGCGGTGCCTCGCGATGTTGCGGTCAAGTACGATCCGAAGGAACGTTAGCCGGCGATGCGCCCCAATATTCGTTGCGCGATGTACCCCCCACACCCCTGCCGCGCAACGAATGTGGCCGATACGAGACTCCGCATTTTGAAAAACCTTGGGATCTGTCGACGATCCTGCAAATATTCGTTGCGCGCTGCGGCGTAACCTTGACGCAATTCCACGGTATATCGGCACATCGTTGTGCCCGGCTACCAAGCAGGATATGCACAAGACGCGTGCTTGCCGCTCCCAATCTACTGCCAGACTGACTGCGGAGCGTTAACGCATCTCCTTTTCTCAAAATAAGTTACGGTGTCTGCATTTCTTGGACTTGGTGCCGGCATTGGAATTGCTCTTTCTCCTCTCACCATCAACGCCTGCACGCCTGGTGTGGAGTGTTCTCTCTCATGGTCCAATCACCGAAGACCGTCGTTGTCATTGGCAACGGCATGGTCGGGCATCGCTTCTGCGAACGGCTCATTGAATTCGACCGCGAGCGAACCTGCAACATCGTCACCTTCTGCGAGGAACCCCGGCCGGCCTACGATCGCGTCAATCTCACCAAATATTTCGAACATCGCCAGGCCGACAGGCTTGCCCTGGCAACCCCGGCATGGTACGAACAAAATCGTATCACCCTTTTTCTCGGCGATCGCGCGACCGAAATCGACCGCGACCGGAAGGTCGTTCGCTCCGCCCGCGGCAAGGAAATCGCCTACGACATCCTCGTGCTCGCCACCGGCTCCGTCCCGTTTGTCCCCACCGTTCCCGGCATCGACAAAACAGGCGTTTTCGTCTACCGCACCATCGAAGATCTCGAACTGATCATCGGCTACGGGCAGACTGCCAAGAAAGCCGCCGTCATCGGCGGCGGGCTGCTCGGGCTCGAAGCCGCCAAGGCAACCTACGATCTCGGCCTGGAAACGCACGTCGTCGAGTTCGCCCCGCGCCTGATGCCTCGCCAGATCGACGACGTCGGCTCGAAAGTCCTCGTCGGCAAGATCAACGCCCTGGGCGTGCAGGTTCACCTCAACAAGAACACCAAGGAAATCCTCGGCAACGGCAAGGTCGAGGGCATGGCCTTCGCCGACGGCGCCGAACTCGATGTCAAAATGATCGTCGTCTCCGCCGGTATCAAGCCGCGCGACGATCTGGCCCGCGCTTGTGGATTGATGGTCGGCCAGCGCGGCGGCGTTGTCGTGGACGATAACCTGCGCACCAGCGATCCCGCCATCTACGCCATCGGCGAAGTCGCCCTCTATGGCGGCCTGATTTATGGCCTGGTCGCGCCGGGCTACGAGATGGCCGAGATTGCGGCGTCGAACATTGTCGGTGAGCCGCGCGTGTTCAAGGGCGCCGACATGTCGACCAAGCTCAAGTTGATGGGCGTCGATGTCGCCAGCTTCGGAGATTGCTTCGCGGATATCCCCTCCCCCCAAACGCCCAGTGGGGCGAGGGGAAGCCTGCCGGGGAAAGCAATCACCTACGAAGATCCGTTCAAAGGCTCCTACAAAAAGCTCGTCTTCAACCAGGAAGGCACCCGGCTTCTCGGCGGCATCCTCGTCGGCGATGCGTCCGACTACGGCACGCTGTCGATCCTGGCCAAGAGCAGCGATACGCTTGCCATGACGCCGACCGAAGTCCTGCTCGGCAACTGCAACAACGTCAGCAAGGCCCAGATCTGCGACGCCATCCGCCTCAAGAACCTTTGCTCCGTCGACGAGGTCAAAGCCTGTACCAGGGCCGGCACTGGCTGCGGCGGCTGCATGCCCCTCGTCGTCGATCTCTTCAAGGCCCAGATCAAGGCGGCAGGCAAGAAGGTCAACAACAACCTTTGCGAGCACTTTCCCGTCACACGTCAGGAGCTTTTCGAGATCATCAAGATCAAGCAGATCAAGACGTTCGACGACGCCCTCGCCAGTCACGGCCGAGGCAACGGCTGCGAAATCTGCAAGCCCGCCGTCGCCTCCATCCTCGCCAGCCTGTGGAACGAGGATGTCATCACGCAGACCACCATCCAGGACACCAACGATCGCTTCCTCGCCAACATCCAGCGCGGCGGCAGCTACTCCGTCGTCCCGCGCGTTCCGGGCGGTGAGATCACTCCCGAAAAGCTGATCGCGCTCGGCACCGTCGCCCGCAAGTTTGGGCTCTATGCGAAGATTACCGGCGCCCAGCGCGTCGATCTGTTCGGCGCTCCGGTGCAGCATCTACCCGACATCTGGGAAGAACTCGTCAACGCCGGCTTCGAGAGCGGCCATGCTTACGCCAAGGCATTGCGCACCGTCAAGAGTTGCGTCGGCTCGACGTGGTGCCGATTCGGCGTGCAGGACTCCGTCGGCTTCGCGATTCGCGTCGAGAACCGTTACAAGGGCTTTCGCGCCCCGCACAAGATCAAGTCTGCCGTCTCCGGCTGTATCCGCGAATGTGCCGAGGCCCAGAGCAAGGATTTCGGGATCATCGCCACCGAGAAGGGCTGGAACCTCTACGTCTGTGGCAACGGCGGGGCCAAACCGCGCCATGCCGACTTGCTCGCCGGCGATATCGACGACGAGACCTGCATCCAGTACATCGATCGCTTCCTCATGTACTACACGCAAACCGCCGATCGCCTGACGCGCACCAGCGTTTGGCTCGAGAAAATGGAAGGCGGCATCGAGCAACTCAAGAACGTCATCATCCACGATTCGCTCGGGATCTGCGCCGAACTCGAACGGATGATGCAGCACCAGGTCGATACCTATCAGTGCGAGTGGAAGGCCGTCGTCAACGATCCGGAGAAACGCAAGCTATTCAAGCAGTTCGCCAACACCGAGGAGACCGAACCGACCATCGAGTTCGTCAAGGAACGCGGGCAGCAGCATCCGGGGCCGTGGACGGGGGCGTTTGTGGCGTCGGCTGAGCTGATGCTGAGAAAGGGAGAAACCAATCAACCAGCGGAATCCGATCAGGCTGACTCCCCTGCTCCCCTTCTCCCTTTCTCCCCTTCTATCGACGAGGCGAGATGGATCCAGGTCGGCAAGGTCTGGGACTTCCCCAAGGACGGTGGGGCGACGATCAAGTACGGCAAGACGCAGATCGCCGTTTTCAACTTTGCCAGCCGCGGCGCGTGGTATGCCTCGCAGAACATGTGCCCGCATCGCCGCGAGTTCGTGCTGGCGCGCGGGTTGCTCGGCGACGCGGCCGACAAGCCGAAGGTTGCGTGTCCGGTTCACAAGAAAACGTTCTCGCTCGAAACCGGCAAGGGCATGAGCGACAAGGAGTTCGCGATCCAGACGTTCCCGGTGAAGGTGGACGGCGACGACGTGTATCTTCATCTGCCAAGCATCGAGACGCTGGACGAAATGTTCGCGACCGAGAAGACGTGCAATGGCTCGTGCCATGACGGCGGTCAGGAAAAGTCGAAGGCGCTGCCGGTCCGCAAGGCAAGGGCGGGCGACGTCCTGATGGCCGCAACGGCGGAGTAAATGTCAGAGCCTGAAGCGTAAGCGAACGACGTCCTTCGCTTACGCTTCAGGCTCTGACGATCAGCGCCGCATCCCGTATAATCACATCGCGTCGGCAATCCCATTCATGAAACAGGAGGTTCATCCGATGCGGCCATTTGTTGCGCTCGTCGTCATTTTCACGTTCGCCGGCGTCGCGCGTTCGCAAGGCGATTCTCACAAGGAAAACGTTCTCTTCAAGGAGCTGATCGACAAAGGCATTGCCGTCACCGACAAATCCGCGCTCAAGCTGCCGGCGCCGACGATGGCGGACGGGCTCGACAAGGCGGAGCAGATGAAGGTGATCAAGCAGCTCGCCGGCGACGACTATCCGCTTGACGAGCTGATGCGGGCGTCGATCTTCGCGCCGCATATTTTCAAGTTCCGCAATCTCGACGCTGACGCCGCCGATGCGCGGGGACGGGGGGTGGACCTCTGGTTCATCGCGCATGGGAATATCGATCTGCTGCGGTCGAAGAACCTGCAAGGCCAGTTTGGCGGCGGGGCCAACAAGATCACGGAACTCAAGGCGGCGGACCTTGCCAAGCGCAAGATCAAGGTGAAGGACGATGACAAGCTGGAAGAGACCCACGCTCACGTGGTCGGTTCGATCCTCGATCGCGTGCAGGTCGCCTCGACCAACCATGCGATGATCACGCGCACCAAGGACTCGGTGCTGCTGGCGAGCCGGCTCGACACGCGCTTCGCCAAGGACGCCGACTTTCCCAACCAATGGCGTTCGATCACGCTACAAGCGAACGGCATACAAGAGTTCGGCGCCGCCAAACTGTACGAAGGGGCCGGCATGTACATGAAGGTGACACGCCTGCACGAGCCGGCGGGGGCTGTCTTCGTGGAGTTTCATCAGGTCTTTCTGGAGCCCAAGGCATGGTTCGGCGATGCGCCGAACATGCTCAAATCCAAGCTGCCCGTCGTCGTGCAGGCGGAAGTGCGCAGCTTTCGCAAGGATTTTCAGAAGCTGAAAGCGAAGTGATATTTCGATACGAGCACGCAGCGCAAGCAAGTGCCGCACATGCCCACTTGCTTGCGCTGCGTGCTCGTGCAATGTATCATCGCTCGCGCACCGTCATGCGTTCGTCCGACACGACATGTCCATCCTTCAAGTGAATCTGCCGACTGCAATAATCCGCGAGTCCCTCCCAGTGCGTCACGACGACCAGCGTGATCCCGCGGTGTTTGTTCAGTTGCGCGAACAGTTCGAGGATCTCGGTGGCGTTCTTCGAGTCGAGATTCCCGGTCGGCTCGTCGGCGAGGATCAGGCTCGGACCGTTGGCGAGGGCGCGGGCGATGGCCACGCGCTGGCGTTCGCCGACCGACAGCTTGCTCGGCAGATGATCGACACGATGGCTCAACCCGACGGCCGTCAGCAGCTCCCGCGCTTTGTGCGCCCGCGCCCGTGCGCTCAGCGTGCCTTCAAACATCGGCACCTGCACGTTCTCCAGGGCCGAGAGGGTCGGCAACAACAGGAACGATTGAAACACGAAACCCAGATGATGCGAGCGGAAATGATCGAGGTCGCGCAGCTTCGACAGGGGAGTCCCCTCGAAATACACCTGCCCATCGCTGGGGGGCTCCAGACCGCCCAGGATGTTGAGCAGCGTCGATTTCCCGCAGCCGCTGGGGCCCATGATCGCGACGAATTCGCCGCGCTGGATTTCCAGGTTGACATCAGCGAGAGCATGAACATCGCCGTCCGCGTAGGTTTTGGCAAGATGTTCGGTGCGCAGGAGCGGAACAGTCACGCGTTTCCTTTCGTAAGATCTCCCGCCCTTCGTGGCGGGTTGGCTTTCCGATCTTTCCTATCTTGAGAAATGAACGGAAACAATCAAGACGTCCGGTATTTCCTGATCCTGCCGGGGCGCTAAAACCGATACAACCCGAAGAATCTTCCGGAGTTTACTGTTGCGTTGGCTACCCTTTTTACTGCTGGTCAGCTGTCTCGGTTGCCGCCCCATGCGCGTCAACACGCACAGCGAGATTGCGCTGACGACGCCGATCACCGGCGGCGTGACGGCGGGCGTCGCTCCTGCCATGCCGCTGTCCGCGGTCGTGCCGATGGGCGTGGACGGCGCCGACGCGCGCCAGCCGGGGCCGAAGATCGCCCTCATCGATGTCGACGGCTTGCTCGTCAACCAGGCGCTGAGCGGCCCAATCTTCTCCGGCGAAAATCCCGTCGCGGTCTTTCAGGAGAAGCTCGACGTTACCCGCGCCGACAAGGATGTCGCAGCCCTCGTCGTGCGCATCAACAGTCCCGGCGGCGGCGTCACCGGGTGCGATGTGATGCGCCATCTTCTCGAAAACTACCGCAAGTCCACCGGGCGTCCGATTATCGTCTGCCTCGTCGATGTGGGCGCCGGCGGAGCGTATTACGTCGCCACCGCCGGCGATGCCATCGTCGCCCATCCGACCACGCTCACCGGAGGCATCGGCGTCATCTGGAACAGCTACAACCTGCGCGACCTCATGGCCCAGTTCAACATCATGCCACAGACGATCAAGGCCGGCGCCAACATCGATATGGGCAGCGTCAATCAGGCGATCCCCCCGGAAACGCGCAAGATGCTGCAGCAAATGGCGGACGAATATCACGTGCGCTTCAAGCAGGTCGTCCAGGCCTCGAGGCCCAAGCTGGACGCGAAGGACGAGACCAATTTCGATGGCCGCATCTTCACCGCCAGCCAGGCGCAGGAGCGCGGGTTGATCGACGGCATCGGCTACCTCGACGACGCCGTCGCGCTGGCGAAGCAACGCGCCCAGCAACCGCAAGCCCGCGTGATCATGTACGGCAGAGCGACGAACCCGGCATTCTCGACGTATGCGGACCGGAGCAACGCGATGCCGACGCAGGCGCCGCTGCCGCTGCGCATGCCGGGGATGGAACGCAGCCGGCTGCCGACGTTCTTGTATCTATGGCAGCCCGAGCCGACGCTGGATCGATAAGGCATCCGGCAAACCCTGACAGCACATCTCCCTTGCTCATCTTCGCATTATTAGTAAACTAATGGAAAGCGTTCATTCGCACGCCAGCCGACGACATTTTTTTGGCGTGTGTCGCGCCGAACACTTTTCGTCCCGTTCGCGTCGTGCGTGTGTCCGTTTCCGAGGGATCGGCACGGACGGCAATCTGCCCAGATGAGATGATGATGCTTTTTACGAGACTTGCGCAGCGGGACAAGCAACCGGAAATCCAGGATCAACCCGGGGTGCCGAGCACCCATCACGAGGACGCCCTGCGCGGCCTGGCGCGCATCAACTGGGTCAGCAACAGCGACGGCATCCTGTGGCGGCCGATCCGCAAGCTTGCCGAGGAAATGCGCGGCCAACCGTTGCGCGTGCTGGACATTGCGACGGGCGGCGGCGACGTGCCGATGCGGCTGCACCGTCGAGCGCATCGTGCCGGCCTGCCCCTATTATTCGCCGGCGCCGACGTCAGTCCGACTGCGATCGGCTATGCACGCCAGCAAGCACAGCGCGGCGAGATCGCCGTCGACTTCTTCGAACTCGACGCCGTCCGCATGCCGCTGCCTGCCGATTACGATGTCATCACCTGTTCGCTGTTCCTGCACCACCTGGAAACCGCACAGGCTGTCGACCTTTTGCAGCGCATGAAAAATGCGAGTCGGCGCATGGTGCTGGTCAACGATCTTCATCGCTCCACCTTGGGATTGATCCTTGCATATCTGGGCGGGCGCCTGCTGAGTCGATCCTACATCGTCCATTCGGACGCACCGCAATCGGTTCGGGCCGCCTTCACGGTCGGCGAGGTTCGCGAACTGGCCGAACAGGCAGGGATGCCTGAGGCGTCGATTTCCCGGCGTTGGCCGTTTCGTTTTCTGCTGGAGTGGAGGCGGCCGGCATGAACTGCGATGCGCTTGTCATCGGCGGAGGTCCGGCCGGCTCGTCGGCGGCGCTGCTGCTGGCCCGCGCCGGCTGGTCGGTCGTGCTCGTGGAACGCAAGGCGTTTCCGCGCCGCAAGGTGTGCGGGGAGTACCTGTCCGCGACCAACCTGCCATTCTTTGATGAACTGGGAATCGGTGACCGCTTTCGCGCGCTCGCCGGGCCGCCGGTGACGACGGTTGGCCTGTTCGCCGGCAGGACGATTGCGCACGCGCCGTTGCCGACATCCCGGCGCGGCGAGTTCGGCCGCGCGCTGGCGCGCGAACACCTCGATGGCTGGCTGACGGAACAGGCTCGCAGCGAAGGCGCCGATGTGCGGCACGGATGGACGCTGGACGACCTAAGTGCCGATGGCGATCGATTCGTCTGCCCGGTGCGGACCGTCGACGGGCCCGCA
>JACQFG010000046.1 GCA_016200155.1 Planctomycetota bacterium
GCGAACGTGCAGATCACGAACCCGGGGGCCTCGAACGTCTGGTGTACCGGCGGCGGCTGATGGATCTTGCCGGTGATCGGCTCGAAATCATCGGCGTTGAAGGTGTAGGGATAGACCATGCCGTCCCAGCCGACCACGTCAAAGGGATGCTGGCCGAGCACGTAGCGCGTCAGGCGTTGGCCGTCCTTGACGAGCACCGGCGTCGGCTCTTCCTTGTCGATGAAGGCGAGCTGCGTCGGGCCGTGAAAGTCGCGCTCGCTGTACGGAGCGCCCATGCGGATCTGGCCGTCGGGATTGACGTAGTGCGGCGGCACGGTCAGGCTCCCCGCCGACTCGATGACGAGCAGATCGGCGTCCCCTTCGAAGACGATGCGATAGGTCGTGGTGCGCGGGATGACGACGTAATCGCATTCGCGGAAGGGCAAGGGGCCGAACATCGTGTGCAGCGTTCCCTTGCCGTGATGGACGAAGATGACCTCGTCAGCGCCGGCGTTGCGGAACAACTCGGTCTGCTCCTTCGCAGGCCGGCAGCGCGACAGGAGGACGTCGTCGTTGCCCATGATCGGCACGCGGCCGGTGACCGGATCGCCGAGCTTGGGCATCTTGCCGCTCTTGAGGTGATGATGCCGCAGTGTCTTCTCGGGGACGAAGTTGACGGCAGCGTCGCCGGCGGGTTCGACCTTCGTGACGCGCGTGGGCGGGCGGAGGTGATAGACGATGCTGTAGGCCCGTCCGAAGCCGCCGACGGTGACGACTTCCTCGTAGTAGATGCCTTCGCCCTTGTGTCCGCCGTCGCGACGATGCGCGATGTGGCGTTTGGGCGGGATCGAGCCGAGTTTGGCGTAGTGTGGCATGATGGATCTTCCTCAGCGCGAAGCGTCGTTGTTTGGTTATGCCACCCGCGTCAATTGCTCCATGACGAGGTTTTCCGCGGCTTTTCGGAAAAACGCGGCGGTGTCCAAATCGCCCAGATTCTCCCAGCATTGCGCTTGAAAGAAGCGGATGACCGACAGCGGGATCCCATCCGGCGGCGGGAAATTGCTGGGGCGAGGTTTTCGCAGGAACGCCAGCCAGCCATCGACATCACCGGCTTGATAGCGCGTGCGGCGTTCGTCGAGTTCTTTTTTCCACGCGTAGAGTTCCGGCTCGCTCATGGTGACGCAAGGCGGGCCGCCTTCCGCAACCGCGTAGAGGTCTTCGGAAAAGCCCCCGACGCGCTCCTGTTCGTCCGTTGTCATCGCGTACCACGGCTCATCCATCTGATCGCGTATGCTATCCGCCTCTGGGCTATTCTCCATCGCTTGAACAAACAGGCGGTGCAGATCGAGCAAGAGGCGGGCGGACCTCATGAATGCGGGGTTCGGAGGTTTGGCTGCAACGTTCATGGTTCAAGTCTCATCGACAACCCAAAGATCACATGTCTGCGCCAGAGCGTCTTGAAAATCGACGATCGACATGTTGAGTTTTGGTTCCACGACACCATGGTTCAGGGGCTGGCCCTGATCGATTCGCAAATCTAGTTTGTCAGTCAACGCCACCGTCTCGAAATCTCCGTCGCCCAGGCGCCAACAGTCCAAATCGTTGCTGCCGCGGGCTCGCGGCACCAATGACCTCAGCCTCATGGGAACCAAGAAGTACGGCCGCTTTCGCCAATCGGGCGCCACGGACATACCGCCGGTTTGGGGATGCACGTTGCCATTCGGATCGACCGGGAGATCGGCATGCGGATCGGGTGGACCTCGGACGCCGAGCATCTTGCTGCCGCTGCCGACCTTAGGTTTGCCGCCGTCATCGTGCATCGAGCGAAAAATCTTGGGCATCGTCGACGTTCCTCCCGATCAACTACATTCTACCCACTAGCGGCAGTCAGACCAATCTCACTCCGTCGTCAGCAGGTACACCGCGAATGATGCGAGCCAGTGTTCGCCGGCGTAGTCGCCGCTGGCGACGTGCTTGAGGGCGGCGTCGGCGTGGGTCGCAGCCGAATCGAGCAGGACTTTGCGTGCCGGGTCGTCCTTGGGCAACGCCGACGCGATGCCGCGCATGCACCACGCCCGGCTCAGGTTGAGGCCGTCGAGGTGGACGATCTGTGGGTCGCTGCGGTCGGTCACGGTCGCCGGCTCGAACAGCGTCGTTGGCTTTCCCTTGGCTATGCCCGGCAAGTAACGCTTGAGCCAAACGCGATACTCGTCGGGCGGCAGGACCCGACGCATCAGGTCCGCTTCCATCAGGCTCGGCGAAAAAAAGTCGGCCCCGTCCGGCTCCCAGCGCGCCGGCGCGTCGACGTCTTTTCCATAGTAATCGCGGCTGCGCTTCTCGATCAATTCGCGCAATCGCTGGTCATTCACGGTCCGCGCGTAGTCGTGGGCGAACGCCAGGCCAAACGCCGTGTTTGGGTGCACGCCGCTGCGGATCGGGTACGTCTGCTTCGGCAAGAACGCGAGGTAGCGCGCGACGAGTACGGCTTCAAGCGGGTCCAGGTTCTTCGACCAGATCTTGCCGTCGGCGTCGTCCCAGCCGTGCAGCTCCTCGGCCAACTTCAAGGCCCAGGCCCAGCCGTAGGTGCGTTCGAACGATTGCCGATTCGGTTGATTGAAATAGTCAGCCTCGACTTGCAGGTTTTTCGCCGTCAGATGAGCCGACAGCACGTCGCGAATCTGTTTCTTTTCGGGCAGATCGGGGAACCGCCGCAGCAGGCGCACGAGCATCCAGTGGCCGTGCACCGACGAGTGCCAATCGTAGCTGCCGTAGAACGCGGGATGCAGCGCCTTCGGTGTCTTGTTATCGTCATCGCTGTTGAGCACATGGCCCGGCTTGTTGGGGTACTCCTTCTGCAGACCCTTGAGGGCGAGTTTCGCGAACGCGGAGGCTTGCGGCTTTTTGATCGTCAGCGGCTGGGCGTGGGCAGCGCTGGCGAGGACGGCGACGGCGGCGAAGGCGAGAAACGAGATTGATAGTTGCATCGATGTTCTCCAGATTTCGCCGCTTGCGGTTTAGCGTTCGCGCGGCGCCGCGCGAACGCTAAACAGGAACGGCTATTCATCCCGATTGTAAGAATTACTCTTGCATCTTTCGACGAATGTCGGATACGGGGATCCAAACCATCGTTTCGGAGGACCTCATGTACGCCGTCCAGGGCCGATATTTGGCCGTCGCGCTGATGCTGCTGGCGCTGTCGGCGTGTCGGTCGATTGAATGGCGGCCGTGGCGCGGGCCCGAACCACCCGACGGCCCGTGCGAGATCGAACGCATCCGCGACATCAGCTACTGCGCCGGCGCCCCTGCCGACCGCTTCCGGCATCGACTCGACCTGTATCTGCCCAAGGGCAAGAAAGATTTCCCCGTCGTCGTGCTCGTTCATGGCGGGGCCTGGCTGGTTTGCGACAATCGCACCCTCGGCCTCTACACCAGTGTCGCCGAATTTCTCGCGAGCCAAGGTATCGGCGTCGTCGCGCCCAACTATCGGCTCTCGCCCGACGTGAAGCATCCCGAGCACATCCAGGATGTCGCGCGCGCCTTCGCCTGGACCAAACGCCACATCGCCGAGCACGGCGGCCGGCCCGATCAGCTCTTCGTCGTCGGCCATTCCGCCGGCGGCCATCTCGCTGCCCTGCTAGCGACCGACGAGCAATATCTGAAAGCCGAGCGCTGCCAAGGCGCCGACGTTCGCGGCGTCGTCTGCCTGTGCGGCGTTTATCGCATTCCCCTCGGCAACCTGGACGTGTTTCTCGGCGGCACCGCTCCCATGTCGCTGCGCTTCGACCAGGTCATGCCCATGCGCGGCGACCTTCCCGGCGATCCCCGGCCTGCCGACGTGCCGGGGATTCCAAGGAACATCAATCCCTTCGCCCTGGTCTTCGGCAACGACCCGGAAACTCGCCGGAACGCCTCGCCGATCGCCCACGTTCGCCCCGGCCTGCCGCCGTTCCTGTTCCTGAATCCGGAAAAAGACCTGCCGCTGCTGCCCGGCATGGCCGAGGAAATGCACCGCCGGCTCCTGCTGCACGGCTGCGAATCGCACCTGCAAAAGATCGACAACCGCAATCACAACTCGATCATGTTCCGCGCCATCGACCGCAGCGATCCGGCCGCCCGGCTGATCGTGGAGTTTGTCCGCGGACATCTCTAAAACGAATCACGAAAGCACGAAAAAACGAAACCACGAAATACCATGTCCTTGCGCTCATTTCGTGGTTTCGTTTTTTCGTGCTTTCGTGATTGGTTTTTTATTGAGTCGGTCGCGTCTCCCGTTAAGATGGGTGTGTCACTCCCATGGACATGGTACTCAACATGCGACTGCACCTCACGATCGTGATCCTCCTCGCCGCCGCCGGGCGTACCCATGCTCAACCCGCTGATCCGGCGCGTGCGGCGGCGGTCAAGAGCCTTGCGCTCTTGCAGAAGAGCGCAGCCGAGTACACCGTGCATCGCAAGTGTTTCTCGTGCCATCATCAGGGGATTTCGGTGTTCGCGTTCACGGAGGCCAGGAAGCGTGGGTTCGACGTCGACGACAAGGAACTCGATCGGCAGCTCAAGTTCACGGCCGAGTTCCTGGCGAAGAATCGCGAGAATTACCAGATGGGCAAGGGCCAGGGCGGCCAAGCCGACACTGCCGGGTACGCCCTGCTGACCTTGAACGCCGGCGGCTGGAAAGCGGATGCCACGACGGCCGCGGTCGTCGAGTATCTGTTGCAGCGCGACAAGGACCGCGATCACTGGCTGCCGGTGTCGCAGCGTCCGCCGTCGGAAGGCGGCCACTTCACCACGGCCTACGTCGCCCTGACCGGCCTGAAGACTTATGCCGCCGCTGACAAACAGAAGGCCGTCGATGCCCGCGTCGAGAAGGTGCGGAAATGGCTCACGGCGACGCAGCCCAAGGATACGGAGGATCGCGTCTTCCGCGTGCTGGCGTTGCAAAGCGCCGGCGCCGAGAAGGAGTCGATCGCGGAGGCGGCCAAGGAACTCGCCAAGACGCAGCGCGACGACGGTGGCTGGAGCCAAATCGACAAGGCGGACAGCGACGCCTACGCCACCGGTTCTGCCCTCGTCGCCCTGCACCGCGCCGGCGCTCTCGCCACGAAGGACGACGCCTATCAACGCGGCGTCAAATTCCTCCTCAAGACGCAACTCGCCGACGGCTCCTGGCACATCCGCTCCCGCAGCAAACCGTTTCAAACCTATTTTGAAACCGGCTTCCCGCACGGCAAAGACCAGTTCATCTCGAGTGCCGCAACCGGATGGGCAACACTGGCGTTGGTGCTTACTCAGGCGCACAAGAACTGAACGAACGCCACTCTGCCGCTGTCAGCCGAAAGAACACGTGCGGCAACTCCGCGTAGAACACGTCGCGCTCGTAGCGGAAACCAACCTTTTCCATGACCAGAATTTCCCAACAGCCAGAAGGAAGTGATCCCCCGCCGCAACGTCATGCAAGCCGCACGCTCGACAACGAAACGCGCGGGACTATTACGAAAACTCGTAGAACGCTACGTGGCCTCACCCCACCCTTGAAGCGGGTGATTGCTATTTTTGCCCGCGGATGGATGGTTCCTGGCTTAATTTCATTCGGAGCAATTCCAGGGCTCCCCCAAAAACAGCGATCCCCCCCTTCATGCCAAGCACATCCCTGGCAAATTGCTCATCGAGCGCGCTTTTAACAGCGTCGCGATGGCGTCATTAATGGTGTGCTCGGTTGTGGCCATGATTCATCCCTAAATTGATGACCGAAAATCTGTCCGCCGTCATCCACGGTGCCGCCTGGTCATTCCCAGATTCCACTTTTCCGACTACGATACCGGCCGCTTTGGCTTTCCCCTTTCCGACAATTAGGCGCGCAACGCCGAAAATCTACTCACGGCTATTCGCGAGGAAGGTGAGCTGCCTTAATTTTCTTGACCTATCTACATCCGGTTCCACGGCGCGCGGTTCTCGCGGTAGCGCAGGCGGTTGGCCTCGGCGTCGTTGACGAACTCCTCCTTGACCGGGTCCCAGCGGAGCATTCTGCGCAGCTGGTAGCCGATGTTGGCGAGCTGGCAGACCTGGGCGGAGCGGGCGCCGATCTCGACGTCGGCGACGGGGAGGCGGCGCGCGCGGATGCAGTCGAGCCAGTTTTGCTTGTGGTTGGCCGGCGTCGCGGGGAGGCGGAAGTCGCGCTCGCCCAGCGGTTGCTGCAGGATGGCCGCCGGCGTCGACGAGATGCCGCCGCGACCCACGTCGATGCGGCCATCGGCGCCCTCGAAGCGGCAATCGCTCGGGCCGCCGTGGAACATCTCGATGCCGTTGGCGTAGACGAAGCGCAGACCGGTGTCGCCCTGGGCCGGCGGATGGATCTCGGTCGGGGCGCTGTTGTCCATGTCGAGGGCCCACTGGGCGATGTCGAAGTGATGTGCCCCCATGTCGGCCAGGCCGCCGCCGGCGTACTCGCGATAGTTGCGGAAGGCCGGGAAGTGGTTGTGGATGCCGACGGGGCAGAGGTCATGATGGAAGGCGCGGGCCGGCGAGGGGCCGTTCCACATTTCCCAGTCGATGCCGTCGGGCGTCGCC
>JACQFG010000047.1 GCA_016200155.1 Planctomycetota bacterium
CAGCACATGATGGTCCGGCGTCCACGGCAGCTTTGCCAGCTCGTCGCTGATGACGCGCGTCATGGCATCGAGATACGCCGGATGCTGATAGTACGGCGGCACGATCCGCAGTGCCGGCACCCGGCGTTCATGCAGCAAACACTTGAAGAGCACGTCGGTCGCGCTGGCACACGTCGTCGCCGAGTATTGCGGATACATCGGGAACACGATGAGCCGATCGACGCCGGCGCCGATCATGTCGCGCACCACGTCGGCGACCGGCGGATTGCCGACTTGCATGCCGAATCGCAACGGCACCCCCGGTAACCTCGCTTGCAGCAGTTCGGACTGGCGCTTCGTCCAATGCAGCAGCGGCGAACCGGTAGTCTTGTCCCAGATGCGCGCGTACTTGGCTGCCGACTGCGCGGGCCGTTTCCAGAGCACGAGTTGAAAGATGATCGGCCAGTACCAGGGAGGATCTTCGATGACGCGCGGATCGCCGAGGAATTGACGAAGGTAGGGTCGAAGCGCTTCGGCGGTCGGCGCATCGGGCGTGCCGAGCTGGATGATCAAGACGCCGGTCATTTGGAAAATTGCAGATTGTAGATTGCAGATTGCAGATTGCAGACAACAGATTGGTATACAATCTGTTGTCTGCAATCTGCAATCTGCAATCAATTCTGACTCCTGTACGTTAGGCCTTCTTCTTGCAGCCTGGGCCTTCCTTCGGGTCGCCCTTTTCGGTGATGTGCCCGGTGCCCGCGGCCTTGATCTCGGCCGACTTCGTCGCGTTCAGCGGCGTGTAGCTCTGCCATTGCGCCGGCACGTTCGCCTCGGCAAAAATCGCCTCGACGGGGCATTCCGGCACGCACGCTTCGCAGTCGATGCAGTCGACCGGATCGATGTACAGCAGCATGTCGTCCTGGTAGAAGCACTCGACCGGACAGACAGCCACGCAGTCGGTGTATTTGCAGTCGTTACACGGTTCGCAGACGGTATGCGTCATGATTCCCACCCGTTTCCAGCCCGCCGCTGGACCGTTTTTGATATGCACAACCCACCCGCGGGTCGGTGAGCCGGTCTTCCATCAATTTCTCTACAGTATCGGTAGGGAGCAAAGGGCGAATCGTCCAGAGGAACAGCCCCGACGCAGCCATTCTTTTCATGTATTTGTTTGCTCCCGCCGGTGCAGCGGGGTACAATCGTTTTTCATTTCATTGCATGAGGTTTTCGCCCTTCATCCGGAGGCATGTCATGCGCTCGATTTTCGTCGTGATTCTCGTTGTCGGATGCTGGACAAACGCCCTGCGGGGGCAGGACGCACCGCCCGAACCGCGCGCGCTGCAACCGCTGATCGTCTTGCAAACCGACGCCCCGCTGGTGCAACTGCAAAAAGAGAAACTGAACGCAGCCGTCAGTGAACTCAACGCGATGCAGCAGCGAATTAGGGCCGGCAAGGCGAGTATCGGCGAGGGCGATTTTTGCGAGGCCGGACGACGTTTCAAGGATGCGGTCCTCGATCTGAATGACGCCAAGTTGACGATCAAGACCGTCAGCGACTATGTCGACATGATGCACCACGCATATAAGCAAGCAGACGTTCAATATAAGGCCGGAAGGTTGCTGCCGGATAATATGTTCCGCGTTCGCTACTATCACCTCGACGCGCAAATCCTCCAGTTGCGTGAAAAGAAAAAACTGGAAGGAAAGTAGGCGTGGTTTCCGCCCATTCGCCTCTCCTCGCTTAGCGCCCGCATGGCGCCGCGCGGGCGCTAAACGAAGAGAAGAATCACAGCATATCCTGCGGGTCGATGTCCACCGTCAGCTCCACGCGCGGCGGCACGCGCACCGTCGGCAGCACTGCACGCAACACCTGGTGCAGCAACGCCGAACTCGCGCTCTGCATCTGAAAGTGGAAGCTGAAATAGCCCTTCAAGCGAAACACCGGCGCCTCCGCCGGCCCGAGCAGACGCAAATCCGTCGGCTCACCGGCTTGCTTGCGGCGCTCCATTTCGACTTTGAACGCAGCCGACAGCGCATCGGCGTAATCGTTGCCCGCCTTCTCGTCTCGACAGCGCACGATCAGCCGTGCCATCCGTTGAAACGGCGGATAGCCGTGCGCTCGGCGCGTTTCCATCTCCGCGCGGGCAAACGACAGGTAATCGTGATTCGCCGCCAGCGCGATACTCGGGTGCTCCGGCTGCAGCGTCTGGATGAAGACGTAGCCTGCGGTGTCGCCGCGGCCCGTTCGGCCGGCGACTTGCGCCAGCAGCTGAAACGTTCGTTCCGAGGCGCGAAAATCGGCGTGGTGCAGGCCGACGTCCGCGTTGACGACGCCGACCAGCGTCACGTTCGGGAAGTCGAGCCCCTTGGCGATCATCTGCGTGCCGAGCAGGATCTGGATCGCGCCGCGGCGAAACGCATCGAGCACCTTGCCATGGCTGCCGGGGCGCTTCATCGTGTCACTGTCCATGCGTTCGACGGTTTTTCCCGGGAACTTGTGCTGGATTTCGCCTTGCAGCTTCTCGGTGCCGATGCCTTGATAGAGCACCTGGCCCATGCCGCAGATCGGGCATTTCTCGGGCGGCTTGGCCTCGTAACCGCAGTAATGGCACATCGTCACGTTGCGGTCGCGGTGAAACGTCATCGACAGGTCGCAGAACTTGCAGTGCTCGACGTGGCCGCACGCCGGGCAGTGCAGGTAGGTCGAGAAGCCGCGGCGATTGAGCAGCAGCATCACCTGCCCGCCGGCGTCGAGGGCGTTCTTCATCGCCCGTTCGAGGCTCGGACTCAAACCGTGCGGCCGTTTGTCGGCGTGGCGATCGTAACGCAAATCGATCAGCTTGACCGCCGGCAGCGGCCGATCGGCGACCCGTTTGGGCAACGTCAAGAGCGTGTACTGCCCGCGCTGGGCGTTGTGCCAGCTTTCCAGCGCCGGGGTCGCGGAGCCGAGGATGATCGGGATGTTCTCGAGCCGGGCCCGCATGACGGCGACGTCGCGGGCGTGGTAGCGCGGCGTCTTCTCTTGCTTGAAGCTCGATTCGTGCTCCTCGTCGATGACGATCAGGCCGAGCCTGCCGGTGGGGGCGAACACGGCGCTGCGGGCGCCGACGGTCACCTGCACCTGCCCGCGCGCGATGCGCCGCCAGTGGCTACCGCGCTCGGCGGTGTGCAGATGGCTGTGCAGCACGGCAACGTCGTTAAATCGGCCGCGAAAGGACTCGATGGTCTGCGGCGTCAGGCTGATTTCCGGAACCAGGACGAGTGCCTCCTGGCCCCGGCGGACGACGTGCTCGATGGCGCGGAGGTAAAGTTCGGTTTTGCCGCTGCCGGTGATGCCGTGGAGGAGGAACGGCCGGAAGCCGCCGTCGTGCAGAGCGGGCTCGAGCTGTGACCATGCCGCGGCTTGATCGGCAGTCAATTCGAGGGGTGGGGAGGTCGAGGCTCCCGCCGAGCCGTTGGACGAAGGCTCGGCGGGAGCCGCGCCCTCCCGCACGGGCTGCGATATCGTTGTCACCGTCTCGATGCGGCCGGCGCGACGGCGGGCATAACCTTTCTCAACCAGCGCATCGATCGGCACATTGCCGCAACCGGTGTCGTCGATCACGCGCCGCACTTCGACGGGGTTGGCATGCGTCTTCAGATATTCGTGAACACGTTTTTGCTTCGGCGAAAGGTGCGGCAACGTTGCGGGCAGCAATGCATCCGGAACCAACTCGACGATCGGCACCGAGCGCGTGCCCGCCTGCTTCTTGACGCCGGCCGGCACCACCGCGTTGAGCACCTGGCCCCAGCCGCACAGGTAGTAGTCCGCCATCCAGCGTGTCAACTTCAAGAGATGCTCGGTCAGCAATGCCTCGTCGTCGAGCACTTGCGTGAATGCCTTGACCTTGCGCTGCGGCTTCTCGTCGGTCACGCCGACGCAGAAGCCGACCGTCGGCTTGTCGCCGCGGCCGAACGGCGCCATCACACGCTTGCCGACCGCGATCTCGGCTCGCAGCGTCGGCGGAATGGCATAGGTGTAGGCGTGGTCGAGCGGACGATCGAAGACGATCTCCGCGAAACCCGCGGCCACAGTCGGCGCGGGTTGTTCGTCGGCTTCGAACAGATCAGGTTGCATGAGATCGAGCATGGCGACGCTCCCTGGCGCGGTATACATCCATTCACATTATACCGCGACCGGAAGCAACGCGAGGTCCGTTGTTGTTTCGTGGCGGCAAGACTCCGATCTTGCCGATGAACCCCGATGGACCCGCGAAATACGGCAAGATCGGAGTCTTGCCGCCACAACACTGTGACAATCCTCCCAAGAGTCAATGTTACGTCGGCGGATGCGGATGCTGAATCCCCGCCTCGGGCCATGACGTCGGGCCGGGCGGCAGCGGCTCGCTTGGCGGCAGACGCTCCCCGGCCTCCACGTGACGCATCACGCTGTGGCGGAAGCCGAACGAGAAATAAATGACCATGCCGATGCCCAGCCAGATCACCAGCCGCCACCACGTGTCGGCCGGCAGGAAGAACATCAACGTCACGTTCACGATGATGCCCGCCGGCGCCACGAAGTAGACCAGCGGACACCGGAATGGCCGCGGCGCCTCGGGCCGCTTGATGCGCAGGATCAGCACCGCCGCGCAGACGACGGTGAACGCGAACAGGGTGCCGATGTTGACCATCTCTTCCAGCTTGGCGATCGGCGTGAAGGCCGCCACCACCGACATGAATGCCCCCGTGAGCATGGTCGAGATGTGCGGCGTCTTGAACTTGTCGTGGACCGCTCCGAAGATGTTCTGCGGCATCAAGCCGTCGCGGGCCATCGCCAGGAAAATGCGTGCCTGACTCAAGAATGTGATGAGCAGCACGCTGGTCATGCCGGCCAGAGCGCCGGCGGCAATCAACGCGCCGGCGTATTTGAGCACGGTGCTGCCGGTATTTTCGGCCTGGATGCGGAACGCCGATGCGATGGCTGCCTTGACGTCGATGTCGTAGTAGGAGACCATGCCGGTTATCACCCCCGCCACCAGGATGTACAGGACGGTGCATATACCGAGCGACGCCATGATGCCGAACGGCACATCGCGCATCGGCTTGACGGCTTCCTCCGAATGCGTGGAGATCGAATCGAAGCCGATGAACGCGAAGAACACGAGGGCTGCGCCGACCATGATGCCGGAGAACCCGTAGGGCATGAAGTTGTTGCGCGTGCCGTCGTCGATGACGGCGAGCTTCGTGTTGATGCCGAGTTGGCCGATCATGCCCCAGTTCTCCGCAGCCTTCTTCGGCGCTTCCTTGCGGGCGTCTGCCAGAATCGACGCGACGATTTCTTTGTCTTCCGCGGTCTTGGGGTGCTTGTCCTTGTACCGCTCGAGCATCATGGTCCAGTGTTCGGTGGTCTTCTCATTCTCCGTCTCACCGTCGGCGACGCGCTTCTTGTAATCGGCGGCCAGCCCGCTGATAAACGTGGCCATCGCCTGGTCGCCGAGCATCGTCACGCGTTTCTTGGCCCGCTCCGCCGCCTCGTGGGCTGCTTTTGCCTCTTCTTTTTTGGCGAGCTTTTCGTCCTTTTTCGCTTCCTCGCTGAGCGGCTTGGTGGGCACAGCGCGGACCAGCGTCTTGTCCGGACCGCCGGTCGGATGCGCCGTCACCGAATCGACAGGCTTGTCGACGAACTTCTTCGACCACTGCTCGGCTTTTTTCATCAAGTCCCGCTCCAGGTCGACGTGCTCGTGCGCCAATTTGGGAATCAGCAACTGTTCCGTCTGCTTACGGCCTTCCGCGGGGATGCCGAACCAGTTGGACGACTTCACGTAACCGATGCCCATCAGGATGACGAAAACTACGACGAACAATTTGAGAAGCACGAGGGCCGTATTGGACGCCGCACTCTCGCGGATGCCGATGACCAGCACGGTGGTGACGGCCAGCAGGATAAGGACGGCGGGAAGATTGAACCAGGCGTCGGGATTGGAGAACGGATCGCTGCATAAATAGTCGGGCACCTTCCATAACCCAAGCGCTCCCAGTAATTCGTTCAAATAGTTGGACCACACCGCCGCCACGGTCGCGGCGCTCATGGCGTATTCGAGAATCAGGTCCCAGCCAATGATCCAGGCAAGCAGCTCACCGATGGTAGCATAGGCGTAGGTGTAGGCGCTGCCGGCGACCGGCGCCATCGACGCGAATTCCGCATAACAGAACGCCGCCAGGGCACAGGCGATGCCCGCGACCATGAACGACAGCAGCACTGCCGGCCCCGCGTCGTTGGCGGCGACGCGTCCGGTGATGACGAAGATACCCGCGCCGATGATCGCCCCGACGCCCAGCGACGTCAAACCGATCGGCCCGAGCACGCGCTTGAGCCGATTTTCGCCCTTCGCCTCCGCGTCGAGCATTTCGAGGGTCTTGGTCGCAAAGAGTCGATTCCAGAACATAGGCATCCTTTGGTTGTCTTCGTTTAGCGCCCGCAATGCGCCGTGCGAGCGCTAAACGGGGACTCGATTCACATTCCGCCACAAGAAGTATACGGGAATTCCCGTCAAGACAATGATAAAACTCGGCCAGCTATACACCGGCTTGGCGACCAGCAACGACGCCGCGATCACCGCGCAAATGGCGATGTAAAGCACCGGCACGATGGGATAACCCCACGCGCGATACGGCCGATCCGCGTCGGGCTGCTTTATGCGCAGGACGAAGACGGCCGATACCGTGAGGATGTAAAAGAGCAACGCCGCGAAGATGATGTAGTCGAGGAGGTCGCCGTAGCTGCCGGAAAAAATCAGGACGATCGCCCAGCCTGCTTGCAGCCAGATGCCGAACGCGGGCACGCCAAAGCGGTTGAGGTTGCCGCACGATTGGAAGAACAACCCGTCGCGGGCCATGGCGTAATAGAGCCGGGCGCCCATGATGGTCAGGCCGTTGTTGCAGCCAGCCGTCGAGATCATGATGATGACGGCCATCATTGCGACGCCGAGAGAGGGAGACACGCGTTCAAGGACGGCCGTGCCGACGCGATCGTCTTTCGCGTGGTCGATGCCGCGTTCGATCGACGAGACGCCGTCGGCTTTGCCGTTGATGGGCAAGGCGGCCAGGTACGCATGATTCGCCAGCACGTAGAGCAGGATGACCATGCCGGTGCCGAGCAGCAGTCCCCAGGGCAAGGTGCGCTGCGGGTTCTTGACCTCGGCGGCGATGAAGGTGACGTTGTTCCACGCATCGGACGAGAACAGCGAACCGACCATGGCGCCGGACAAGACCAGTACGATCGCGATCGGCGTCCAGCGCGCGAACTTGATGTCGGTCCCGAACGCCTTGGTCGAGGTGATGCCGTCCCAAACGTGGTCGAGGTTGTAGTTGACCGCGTCCGCGTTGGCCGCCACCGTCAGCCCGAGCACGATCAGAAGTCCGAGGCCGAGCATCTTGGAGACGGTGAAGACGTTCTGCACCCATCGACCCTGTTCGATGCCGAACGTGTTGATGGCCGCCAAAACGATCGCTAGCACTGCCGCCACCAGCTGACCGGACGAGATGGTGAACGAATCGCGCTTGAAAAAAACCATCGGCTCGTCCATCCACGGCACCGGGATTTGCACGAGGATGTTCAGGTTTTGGACGTTGAGCAAATAGTGGTTGGTGCCGAGTTCCGGAACGAGGACGCCAAGGAATTTGGCGAAGGCGACGCCGACCGCCGCGATGAACCCAGTCTGAATGACGAGGAACGTCGTCCAGCCATTGAGAAACGCCCAGAGCGGGCCGTAGGCTTCGCGGAGAAAGATGTACTGCCCGCCGGCGTTGGGCATCATGGCGGCGAGTTCCGCGTAGCTGAGGGCGCCGATGATCGTGAGCACGCCGGTCAGGACCCAGACGACGATGAGCCAGCCGGACGAGCCGACGTCGCGGGCAATGTCGGCCGACACGATGAAGATGCCC
>JACQFG010000048.1 GCA_016200155.1 Planctomycetota bacterium
CGCGATGCTCGACCCGATGCCCACGTACACGGTGCACGTCAAGCGCCTTGACCCCACGCTGGCGGAGTTGCACATTGAGTTCGCCGATCTGCCGGCGGACGTCGAGGTGCGCGGTCGCGTGATGGGACCGCGCTGTCCGGGGATGAGCACGGTGGAGGTGGCGTATCCTGTGCAAGTGGTGGCGCATCCGGTCTATTTCGTGCTGATTCCGGAGCCCGATTACTGGCGTGCGGATCGGCCGTGCGTATACGAGGGACCGGTGATATTTCGTCGCGATGGGAATGTTGTCGGTCAGATCGTCCTGACGTTGGGGATCAAGGCCGCTGGGTGATCAGCGATTCCATTGCTCGTCTGACGCACCGAGGTTATAATCATCCTCATGGCCACTCAAGTATTGAAACCGAAGAAAACGTCGGGGCTGCGCGAGTCCCACGGTGGCAACCACAGACCGCGCGGAGTCGAGGTCGTCATCAATGGGAATGTCAGAATTCCAGCGTGGGTGATGAATCAGGATTCATTTCGACGCTGGGCATTTTCCAATGCGTTTCCACAACGCGGCCGATATTCGTGGCTCGACGGCAACCTCTGGGTGGAGGTGTATTCAGACCTGCTCGAAGCCCTGAGCGATGCCGACGCCAAGGATTTGCGGCGCCAGGCATCCGCGCCCCTGCAACACGCGGACTTCCCGTCCTTGGGAAACGGCGCCGCTGACTCTGCGCATGGCACAGAAATCATGATCGACGGCATCATTCGCGTTCCCCGGACCATCCAAGATATAGAATCCTTCCAGCGGTGGGCGCTTTCAAGCGACTTTCCCGGACGCGGCCGGTTTTCCTTTCTCAACGATCAACTCTGGGTGGACTTGAGCATGGAAACGTTGATTCACAATCTCATCAAGGGCCAGATCGGCGCGGTGCTCACCATGCTGGTAGCTCTGGAGAGCCTGGGTGAGTATTTACACGATGGCATGTTGTTCATCAATCGAATGGCTGGGATTTCCAACGAGCCGGATGGCGCCTTCATGTCCAACAAGTCCGTCGAGACTGGACGTGTCAAACTCGAGGAAGGAATCGCCTCGCGAACCATCGAAGGCAGCCTGGACATGGCGCTGGAAGTGGTGAGCAAGACTTCGATCGAGAAGGATTCGGTGATCCTCAAAGAGTTGTACGCCAAGGCCGGCGTTGCCGAATACTGGCTGGTCGATTCAACGGTTGAAGATCCCGAACTCGTCATCATGCGGTTGATGGGCGGCAAATATGTCACCGTTCGAAAACATGACGGATGGGTCAAATCGCATGTCTTTGGCAGATCATTTCGACTTTCGAGCAAGGCAGCTGCCAACGGTCTGACCAAATTCACCCTCGAAACCAAGTGATCACAGCTTGATCTCCGCCAGCGCGTTGGCCAGCGTGTCAATGTCGTCGGACGTGTTGAACGCTCCCGGACTGACGCGCACGGTGCCGTCCGGGAACGTGCCGATGGCGCGATGGATGTACGGAGCACAGTGCAGGCCCGGGCGGATCGCGATCTCGAACGCTTGATCGAGGATACCGCCGATCTCCGCGGCGGGCAGCAGGGCGCTGTGCAAGCTGAGCGTGCCGACGTGCCGGCTCATGTCGCGATGGCCGAAGATTTCGTAGCCGCCGATTTCGTCGAGGCGTTTCCACAGGCGTTCGACGAGATCGACTTCGTGGCGATGGATCTTCGCCAGGCCTTGCTCGGTCACGTATTTGATACCCGCGGCGAGGCCTGCGACGCCAAGGACGTTGGGGGTGCCGCCTTCGAGGAAGTAGGGGTACTCGCGCGGCTGGGTTTCGCTGGAGGAATCGCCGCCGGTGCCGCCTTCGCGCCAGGCGCCGACGATCGCCGCGGGGCCGACGTAGAGGGCGCCGGTTCCGGTCGGGCCGAGCAGCGACTTGTGGCCGGGGAACGCGAGCAGATCGATATTCATGGCCTGGATGTCGATCGGGATCACGCCCGCGGTCTGGGCGGCATCGACCAGGAACAACACTTCAGCCTCACGAGCGATCTTGCCGACGGCGTCGATCGGCTGCACGGTGCCCAGGACGTTGGACCCGTGCGTCATCGCGATCAGGCGCGTCTTCGGCGTGAGCGCTTTCTTGATGGCGTCGGGATCAATGGCGCCGCCCTTGTCCGCAGCGATGCGCGTCAGAGCGATCTTGCCGGCCAACTCCATCGCCCGCAGCGGCCGGCTGACGCTGTTGTGCTCCAGGTCGGTCGTGATGACGTGATCGCCTTCCTTCAACACGCCCTTGAACGCCATGTTGAGCGCATCGGTGCAGTTGAGCGTGAAGATGAATCGCTCCGGCCCTTCGCCGTGGAAGAACTGGTTCAACAGGTGCCGGCAGTCATCGAGCGCGCGTTCGGCCGCGAGCGCCATCTTGTGCCCGGCACGGCCCGGATTGGCCAGATCGTGCCGGGCAAAAGCGTCCAGGGCCTGATAAACCGACTCCGGCTTCGGAAAACTGGTCGCGGCGTTATCGAGATAAATCATTGCTTGCTCGCCTTCACTTTCGCCCCCTCAATCTCGTACTTCAGCCGCACGTAGAGCGTGAACTGCACGACCGGCTCCGTGATCACGGGATTGACGACCGCGTCGAAGCCGTTGGCCGTCAGCGGGTTGTAGTAGAACGTGCGGCCCTTGCGCGCTCCCTGGATGAGGAACTTGCCGCGCTCGAACGGCGACTCGACGTGCTCGGATTCCTGGGCGACATAGGAGTCGTACATCTCGGTCGGAACGTAGCTGCTCGTCCGCTCGACGTGGACCTGCGGCGGCTGGGCCAACTTGATGCCGAGCAGCTTTTCATGGCGCGCGGCCTTCAGCTTGATGACGCGCGTCGCCTCGTCGTAGAGCTTGTTGTGAACGGATTCCTGGTCCTTGACGATGTAATCGACCTTGACCAGGTCGTAGATTTGCGACGCCGAGGCCGCCACCATGAGCTTGTCGAGCATCGCCTTGTCCTTGTAGCGGACCGAGACGTTCTTCTTCAGGTCGAAGCCGACCAGCTTCTCCCGCGCGACTTTTCCCTCGAACTCGTAGCCGTAGGTCTTGCTCTGAGTGATGAAGTCGAGCGTGACGTCGTCGTCGGCAATGCCGAGTTTCTTGAGAGAGGCGCCGAAGTCGCGGACAAGCGCGTCCATCTTGCGATTGCACTCGGCGACGCTGGGTCCTTCCTGAGACAGAGCGAAGACAGCGATATACTCATCGGCCTTGACGTTCATGAGCACGGCCGCATCGAGAAACATGGCGGTGCCGCTCGGAGGCAGCTCGTTGGCGGCGACCGAGCGTTTGGCCCGCTCGGCGTTTTCGGCGCGCACGCGGCCGCCGCCCTGGGCATAGCCGACGTTGCCACTCACTTGAGCGTGGCAGACGGTGGCGGTGATGAGAAACGACAGGATCGTCAGCGTGGCTTTCATGGTGAAGCTCCTAGGGTGTGCTTGTCAAGGTCATTGAACTTGCTCGATTGGCTCGAACGACGGCAGCGGCGATCCCGTGACGAGTGCATACAGGACATCCGGGTAGAGATCGGCGCCGCAAGGCCAACGGATCGTACCCAACTCCGGATCGACGTATACCGCGGCGAACTCTTCGCGATTGCGCAGCGGCGCGAACACGCCCGTGAACGTGACACATGTGCTCACATCCACGATCCCCGTGACTCCGTCTTCGAAACGCAATCTCAGGCGATGGCCTTCCAGCGCGACAGCTTCCACGATGTCTTGCAG
>JACQFG010000054.1 GCA_016200155.1 Planctomycetota bacterium
AAAAACTTACACTAAACCAAAATATTAAGATATCACCTACCCGGAGAAGATTCTCCTCGCCGCGGAGAATCTCGAAAAACAAGGACAATCACCGTTCACGGCCGAGATGTTGATTGTCGCGTCCTGGCAGAAATTCCCGAGCACCTTCGGCTTGAAAGGATTTTCCGAAAAGTATCCCGATTCGAACAAGATTCTCAGCAGCATCATGGGCGAGAAGGGGCTGGCACGCCGCGGCTGGCTCGTCAAGATGGGCCAGAAGCTGTACGCCCTGACGCGCGAAGGGCGCAACGTCATTCGCCGCGTCATGCTGGAGGAAGAGGAAGCCCCGACGCCGGGGACTGCGCAGCGCATGAATCGGGAGCATGAACGCTTCCTGAAGTCGTTGTTCGATTCGAGCGCGGTGCAAAAATTCGAGGACAATCGCAAGCAGGAGCTGTCGTTTGCGGACGCCTGCCGATTCTGGGGCGTCACGGAAAACATGAAGGGCGATCACCTCGACGAGAAACTCGAAAGCATGGATGCGGTGCTGGCGGAACTGGATCGCATCCTGGCCGACGTGGATGCGGAAATGACGGGCGGCCGTGTCGTCACGGCGGGCGACATCCGCGTGATGACGAACATCCATCGCTACATGGAGGACCGCTTCGAGCGACATCTGAATCTGCTGCGAAAACGCTGATCCATTTCCTCGTTTAGCGCCCGCGCGGTCCCTTGGGGCGGAGCGGGCGCTAAACGAAGACAGCCTACAATCACGCGGCTTCCTTCGAGGTGCCAAACCGCAGCCGTGATCCCGCCACGTAATCGGCGTTGATCTCGACGCTCGCCCATTTGCGCTCCAGCCCCTCCGCCACCTGTCCGGTCGTGTTGCTGCCGGCGAACGGGTCGATCACCAGCTGTCCCGGCGACGTCAGAAAGCGAATGAAGAAGTCCGGCAACTCCGGCGGGAATCGCGCGTGATGGATCGGCAGTCCCGCTTCCCGGCATTTGAACAGGTATTCATCATAGGACCGCGTGTTCGGCACGGTCAGCACGTTCGGTGGGATCGCCCCGCCGTTGTCGCGCTGAAAGTGCGGCCCGATCTCGTGCTGCGACGGCCGCATCGCCGGCTCATATCCGTCCTTCAATAATCGTTTCATCGACTTGCTGTACGGGACCAGCACGCGGCGATTGTCGGCTTGCGGCTCCGTCGTCTTCGACAGCCACCAGATGTGCGTCACCGCTTCCTTGACGCGCGTGCGGCGAATGGTGACCCACTCGGCCGGTGTCGGCAGGCGCGACGGGTTGTGCCAGTAGAAATCTTGTGCGAGGTAGAAAACTTTGCCCAGGCGGATCAGCAGCTCATAGGGGAAGAGCGAGCGTGTGCCGCTGCCGCGATTCCAGGCGCCGCCGAGTTCCATGACGAAGCTGCCGTCGGGCCGCAAGATGCGTTGAATTTGTTCGACGATGGGCCAGAACCAGTCGATATATTCGTCGGCGGCTACGTTGCCGTAGGCTTTCTGCCGGCGCAGGGCGAACGGCGGCGAGGTGAAGACGAGCGACACCGATTCGTCGGCGAAGTGCGACAAAACGTCGGCCGCGTCGCCGTGGAATGCTCGCCCCAGCCGCGTGGTATACGCGGGCGTGATCCGACTTTTTGCCACCGCAATCCTCCGTGATGGGTGCGGCGGAATAACAGAAGCGAGGGGCGATGACAACAGCAATTCATCCACGAAGAGCACGAAGAACACGAAGAAGAGAGAAATACATCGTGCAAGACAAAAAACGGATATCAAGAAGAGTTTGACTCTCCCAATCGCGATCGTGTTTTTCTCTCTTCGTGTTCTTCGTGCCCTTCGTGGATGGTTTGGCTTACCAATGCGAGATCGGCCCCTTGGGCACCGCAATCTCCGGCAATTCGCCAGCTTTCCAGTGCGGTGGCGGCCCCTTTGCTCGCAGCGTTTCCGCGACGGCATCGAAGTCGGCAGCGCACGCGATCGCCATAATGCGCTGGTGCATCTCCTTGCCGGGCCGCAGAACCTTCGAATACCAGCCGCCGCATTTTCGGAACGTCAGGCTGGCGTAGCGTTCGCCGCGCTGCTCGACGAGCAGGTAATAGTGGCGCGTCATGAAGTCGAGGCGGTGGTCGTACGTCGGCACGAAGCCGAGCTCGCCGGTTTGTTCGAAGGAGCATAGCTGGGCGAAGATCCACGGGTTGAGCAGGGCGCCGCGGCCGATGCCGATGCCGGCGCACCCGGTCTCGTCGAACATGCGCTGGGCGTCGGCGATGGAGCGGATGTCGCCGTTGCCGATGATCGGCATCGACTCGACCGCCTCGACGACGGCGCGGATGCCGGCGATATTGACATTGCCTGAAAAACCTTGCTCGCGCGTGCGGCCATGGATGGTGACGGCCGCGACGCCGACCTGCTCGAACTCGCGGGCCAGGTTCGGCGCGGTGAGATTGAGGTCGTCCCAGCCGAGCCGCATCTTGACCGTAACGGGGATGCGGACGGCTTCGACGATCGATTTGACGAGAGCGACGGTTGAGCCGACGTTGCACATCATCGCCGAGCCGCCGCCATTTTTGACGACCTTGTTGACGGGGCAGCCCATGTTGATATCGATGGCCGCGGCGCCGTAGTTTTCGAGCCACTGCGATGCGTCGCACATCTCCCTGGCATCGGCGCCGTAGATCTGCACGGCGAGCGGCGCGTCCTGCGGACACGTCTCGATGAACTCGCTGGTCTTGGCACTGCCGAGGAGGAGGGCGCGCGTGCTGACGAGTTCGGTGGTCGCCAGGCCAAGCCCGCCAAGTTCGCGTACGGCCAGGCGGAAAGGAAAATTGGTGTACCCGGCAAGCGGCGAGAGGACGTACCGCGACCGCAAGGTGAGATTGCCGAGTTGCAGAGTTCTTGGCGAGCCGGGAGCGTGAGCGACCGGAGCGGCGTCAAGTAATTGCATCGTTCAGTCCGGTCGCTTACGCTCCCGGCTCGCCAAAGATTACGTCGAATACAGCCAGCGTCCCAGGATCATACCCGGCACCAGCAAAACTACCAAGAGCAGGCCGAGACTGCCAACGAACGCGCTGGCCAAGAGCGCGTCGAGCACGACGAGCCCCATGATCGCGCGCTTGATGACCGGCTGCACGCGGGACGGCTCAGGCCGGCGTATCGCAGCGAGCACGGCGATACCAAGGTAGCAGCCGAATCCCGCGAGCAGATACGGAAAGAGCCACGACGGCTCGCGATCGTTGGTTCGCTCCAGGACGAGCGCCGGCACCGTCAGCGCCAGCAACAACGCGACGAGCATGGCGCTCGCCGCCCCGATCAGCATCGGCTGGCTGCTTGTCTGCGCCTCCGTCCGCGCGAACCAGGTCACGCCGGCGATGTAGATGCCGATCACCAGAGCGAGCAACCAACCCCATTGCGGCAGCTCGATCGTCAGGATCGTCAGGCCGAGCAGAATGTTCAGGAATCGGCACAACCCCATGAACACCGGCCCGGCGAGCGTTGCCTTTAGCGGGATGTCCGATTGCAGCATGCCAACCACCAGGCCCAGCACGCTCACCAGGCTGACGACAATGGTCGCGCCGAACAGCATGTCCGTGCGCAGCCAGGCAAGCGCAGGGTACACCTGGCCGAGCCGATAGACGACGACGAGAGCAATCAGCCCGATGAAGATCGCGAAAAACGCCAGCCACTTGCCGAGCACGCCGTCGTAGGTCATGATCGCGATCACCAGGAGCAACGCGATCACGAACGGCCGCCAGTCGAACAACCAGTTGCCGGCTTCGATCCGAAAGCCCGCGAGAACTGCCATGAAGAGCCCGCCGAACGTGAGAGCGATCGCGAGCAACCGTGCGGCCCCCATCGACACGCGGCCCGATGCGAGCGGCCGGCTCGGGCGTTCCTTGCGGTCCTGGTTCACGTCCTTATAATCGTTCCAGATCATGCCGGACCAGTAGAGCAGCGTCGACGAGGCAAGCAGGCAGATGGCCACGTACCAGCGCTGAAACAGCAAGCCGGTCGCCAGGGCGCCGAGAAAGATGTCAGCCATCGCCGTGAACGTGTTGGGCAGTCGCACGAGCTGGGCATAGGGGATGAGTCGTTTCATACATAAGCCTAGGCGACCGTTACCCAGCCATCATATTTCATCGCCTTGATGGCCCGCAGGCACGCCAGAAAATCGATCGCCCCTTCGCCGGGGACCATGTGATGGTGGACGCGCGTTGCCGCGATGTCTTCGAGATGAAAGTGGCGGATATACTTGGCACAGCGCGGAATGGTCGTCGCCGGATCGTCGCTGACGCAGTAGGCGTGGCCGATGTCGTAGTTCATGCCGACCGCCGGCGAATCGATGTGCTGCATGAATTCGAGGAACTGATCGACCGTCTCGATCAACAGTCCCGGTTCCGGCTCGACCAGCAGCAAGACGCCTTCCTTTTGCGCATGATCGGCGACCGGCTTGATCATCTCCACGAACAGCTTCAGCGCCGCCGACCACGACTGCCCCGGCTCGACCGGCCCGCCCGGCTCCGTCGTGATGCACGGAGCGCCGAGCTCCTTCGCCAGCGTCAACGCCTTCATCGTATGGTTGATGCGAATTTGCCGATAGTGGCGATCGGGTTCGATCCAGGACGGGTGCCAGTACTTTTGCCGCGGGTCGTCAATCGCGTGCATCATGAACGAATTGATGTTCGAAATCGCCAGATTGTTTACGTTTAGCGCTCGCCGAATCTCTTGCTTGTGCTCGTCCAGCATGTACGCCGGCCAGGCGTGGGGCACATCGGCCATGATCTCGACGCCGGCGTAGCCGATCTTCGCGAGCCGACGGACGGCTTCGGGGAAGGAGAATTTCAGGTAGGCGTTGGTGCTGAAAGCGAGTTTCATGTTTGTTCGATCTTTGTTTAGCGCCCACAGTGAAGCGCCAAGCGGCCCGGCGCTTCGCTGCGGGCGCTAAACGAGGAAAAATCACCTTACCCCGTCCACATACGCCGCCAGCAAATCCATTTGCTTGAAGAAATCGTGCTCGTCGCAACCCATCGGGCTCTTGAAGAAGCACGCCAGGTGCGACAGGATGCCGACCTCGCCGCGCCTTTGGGCCAACAGCGTTAGCCGCACGATGTCGAGCAGCAGCGGGGCGGCCAGCAGCGAGTCGCAGCCTTGCCAGAGGAATTGCAGGATCATCTTCGTGTCGAGGAAGCCCTTGAAGTGGATTTGGTCCCACGCCGTCTTCCAGTCGTCGAGCGATTCGATGTATTCGATCGAGACGTGCGTCTGCGGCTTGTAGCCGACGATGGAGCTGATGACCTTGTCTTTGGTCTGAATCTTGGAGGCGCGGTTGACCGGGTCATCGAGCACGACGGCGTCGCGGTTGCCGAAGATATTGTGGCCGACCCAGCTCAGGATCTTGAAGTTGCGATGGGCGAACATCGGCGACAAAACCGTCTTCATCATGGTCTCGCCGGTCTTGCCGTCCTTGCCGCAGGTGGTGGTCTTGCGTTCCTTGGCCAGCTCCAGGGCGGCGGGGAAGGACGCGCCGAGCGACGGCGTGAAGTTGATGAACGGGATGCCGAGGTCGAGCGTCGCCCAGGCATAGAGCGCGCTCGCCGGGATCGCCGCATCCTTGGCTTCGAGCGAGGCGGAGAACCGCAGGATGCTGTCGTATTTCTCGTCCAGCTCCTTGACGGGCTCCGTCGAGGAGACGTTGGCGACGACGACCTGATCGAGCTTGTTCTTCGCCTTGAATTCTCTCAGGTCGGCCTGGATGCGCTCGATCGCCTCGCGCGGCGTGCTGACGCGCTTGGCCTCGGGCATGTCGGCGAGCTTGCTGATGGTCGAACCGGAGCCGAGCACGGTGCCGGGCCTCACGTTGGCGGACCACTTGTCGAGATCGGGCTGGCACGCTTGAATCAGCGCCTCGTTGAAGACGTTGGAGCGCTGCTGAAGATCGCGGACCGCTTCGAGGTAGCTGCTGCGGCGAATGTCATGGCCGCCGATGACGATGCCGCCCCAGTCGTCGAGGTCGATGCCCTTGAACATCGGGGTGGCCGTCACCAGACTGGTGGTATCCGAGAGCTTTCGGCTCAAGGCGGAGATGCCGAGGACGGCGGTGGACGCGACTCCGCCGAGGGCCCCGATCAACCAAAGACCGACGCGACGTTGACTCATCTGAGGATTCTTTCGCCATGTCTGCTCAGGTTTTGCTCAACCTGATCAGGAGTGTGGGGCACGATTCCATTGTGCCGGTGGGGGAGAACATTCACCAGGCGGGACTGATGCAGCGCAGGCCGTGCAAGCGTTACAATCAATTCTCCGAACTCGAACCGTCCCGGTCAAGCAAATGATCGGCGGAAAGCCTGTTTATCCCGCCGGGGATCGCGATAGAATGAGTAGGTCAGGCTTTCCAGCCTGACATTGGGGCCGATGACGAACGTCAGGCTGGAAAGCCTGACCTACAAAAGCAACAACCATGCCGACCTCTGACGATTTTGTGCCGATCGAAGAAGCGCTGGCCGAACTGCGGGCCGGGCGGATGATCGTGCTGCTGGACGACGAGCAGCGCGAGAACGAAGGCGACTTCGTCATCCCGGCCGAGTGCGCGACGCCGGAGATGGTCAATTTCATGATGCGCAACGGCTGCGGCCTGGTCTGCCTGGCGATGTCGGGGCCGATCTGCGAACGCCTGCATCTCGACGTCGTCAGCACCTCCAACGTCGAAGGTCCGACAACGCCGTTCACGCAAAAGTTCGATGCACGCTACGGCATCACCACAGGCACCAGCGCCTTCGATCGCGCGCGCACCATCGCCGTCGCCATCGACGACAACACCACGCCGGCCGACCTCGTGCGCGGCAAGGGACACATGGACGGCCTGCGCGCCAAAGACGGCGGCGTCCTCGTCCGCGCCGGCCACACCGAGGGAAGCGTCGATCTCGCCCGCCTCGCCGGCTTCAAGGAAGCCGCCGTCATCTGCGAGATCGTCCACCCCGACGGCACCATGGCCCGCTTGCCGTTCCTGCGCGAGTTTTGCAAGCAGCACAACCTCAAGATGTGTACGATCGAGGACCTGATCAAGCATCGCCGGCAGCGCGAACGACTCATCCATCGCGAGCTGGTCGTCAAGCTGCCCACGAAGTTCGGCGAGTTCGATCTGATCCCCTACACGTCCGTCGTCGACACGGAGCCTCATTTGGCGCTGTGTATGGGCGGCGTCGGCATCGAGGTCAACGGCGTCATCCCCGTGCAGGCCGAGCC
>JACQFG010000055.1 GCA_016200155.1 Planctomycetota bacterium
CTGGTCCTTGGGGGCGTGCTCTTTCCACATTGCGCGCCATTGCTCGGCATTACGAATGGCCAAAGGGCCTGTCAGTGAGGTTTCGTCAGCTTTCCATTCACGTTCGAAGTCCGTGACGGGCGGCAGCCCAATCGTATCGGCGTGCGCGGTAGGCACCCACAGCGCGGCGAGCGCAAGCAGCAAAGAATAACGCATAGTCAAAGTCATCTTGTCACGTCCCTTGGCGAAGTGCCTTGGGTTCAACAAAAATCAACCGCGAAAGTTGCCGTGATCGTTGGATTCAACCGCGGCGTCCATCTCTTGGGCGTCGCCTCATCGGCTTGATCGTGACTTGCCCGTGTCGCTCGACCTTCATGTTTAGCTCGAACCCGCGCAGCAGTTCCATCCCCACAAGCGGCGTCGTGTTGGCTTCCTCGACAAAAACACCGATGGTTCGACGATTCCAGACAACCCAGCTCGCGTAGATGTCACACTCGCAGATGCTTCCGTCGCCGAGCATGGCCGAGCCCGTGTCGCGCCACGGCAGACCCAAATCGGCGATCAACTCCAGTGGCAACGTCAACGATCCATTGTAGCCCGTGTCGATCACGGCCGTTATGCGCTTGCGCTTTCCGTTTGGCCCGCGCACGGTTATTCGCAGGATTCCCTCCAAGTCTGAATTCACCGAGCCCGTGATCATTTGGCCCCCGGGCGAATGCGACCGCCGAAATGGTGGAGCACACGAGACCCTACTCGGCGTGCATAGATTTGTGCGTCGGGATTGCGCCCGCGCAAGCGATCATGGGCGGCCATATGAACCGCATCGACTTCGTAGTCTCCCGTCTCAATGTCGATCAAAACATAATCCATCGGATCGCGCCCCTTGACGTGTCGTTTGACGTCTTTCTCAAAGATGGCGTCGCCGCGCTTGACGATTTCTTCTTTCGGGTAGCGGCGTTTGGTGGTGGCCATGATCGTTCTCCGTTGGGCTTCCGTCGTCAACCCCTGCGCCATCTTATCATAACCCGGCCTCTTGCGGTGCTCGGCTCGCCCATCCTACGACTTGGCGAGCAGCGATCCGACTTCCTTGCACAGCGTCCGGGCAGCTTCTGCGTCCGGGGCCTCCGCGATGACGCGGACGATGGGTTCGGTGTTGCTGGGCCGTACGTGGACCCAGCGATTGGGCCAATCGAGGCGCAAGCCGTCGAGCCGATTCGGCGTCGCGTCCGGCCAGCGCGCTGCGAGGGCGGCGTACAGCTTCGGCAAACCCTCGGGCGAAACGTCGTACTTGTCCTTGACGATCGTGTAGGGCGGCAGTTCGCCGACGATCTGGCTGAGCGTCTTGCCCGAATCGACGAGGAGTTGCAGGATGAGGGCCATGCCGATGAAAGGGTCGCGGACCCAGCCGATGCGCGGGTCGATGACGCCGCCGTTGCCTTCGCCGCCGATGACGGCATTGACCTCGCGCATCTTGGCGACGACGTTGGCCTCGCCGACTGCCGAGCGATGACAGACGACGCCGAACTGCTTGGCGATGTCTTCGTTGACGCGCGAACTCGACATGTTGATGGCGATCGGTCCGCGTTGCTGCCGCAGCCGGCACAGCGTTGCCAGGGCGAGCGTCAATTCCTCGCCGATGTAGTGGCCCGTCTCGTCGATGATGGCGAGGCGATCGGCATCGGGGTCGAGCACGAAGCCGGCGTTGGCTTGATATTGGGCGACGAGCGGCAGGATGGTGGTCAGGTTCTCCTCGATCGGTTCAGGCTTGTGCGTGAACTCGCCGTCGGGCTGGCCGCCATGGAGAACGTGCTCGACTTGTAGTGAGTCGAGCAGCGCCTTGCCGAGCGGTCCGCCGGCGCCGCCGTTGGCGTCGAGGAAGACGCGGAAGCCGCCGGCGCTGATGCGCACCGTGTCGACGAGCTGCAGCACCTGCGCGCGATGCCAGTCCTCTGCCATGTTGCACTCGCAGACCTCGCCGAGCCGGTCGTGGCTGACTAGGGCGAACGATGCGGTATCGAATATCTGCTTGATCTCCTGTCCCTTGGCGGGGGACAGGACGGCGCCGTCGGGGCCGAAGAGCTTCATGCCGTTCCATGGAGCGGGATTGTGGCTGGCGGTAATCTGGATGGCGCCGGCCGCGCCGAGCTGGCGAACGGCGAGGCCGACGGTCGGCGTCGGCGTGATGCCGAGGTCGTGGATTTCGCAGCCGCACGACTGAAGGCCGGCGATGACGGCGTGTTGCAGCATGGCGCCGCTGGGCCGGGAGTCGCGCGACAGAACGACGCGGCCGCCGTTGACATGCGTGCCGAGGGCTTGCGCGAACAGCAGGGCCGTGGCGGGCGACAAACCGGCGCCGATGATGCCGCGAATGCCGGAGACGCTGACGATCAGCTCGTTGGTTGCGGTTGCCATGGGCGTCCTCCTGAAAACGTGAACGTCGTAGCCGCAAGCTGCCAGCTTGCGAGCTTGCAAGCTGGCAGCTTGCAGCTACGAGGTCGGCGGAATCCTCAAGGTCGATGGAGCCGTGTGCCGATGAAACGGCATGCGCGTCGTTTTCGCTCCACCGAATTCATCTCCAGAAAATCTATGAAGACTGGCGAACGCTGGTCATCCTGGAAAACAAGGGCAGCCACGCTCGTGCTGATGCTGCCGCTGCTCCCGCACGTCCCGGGTTGCGTGAAGGACCGCCTCGCCGTCGAGAAAAACCTGATGGCGCAGCAATCGGAGCGCCGCAACGAAGGCGTCGCGGAGAGCTATCGCGCCGGCTGTCCCGATGTGATCGAGCTGGTCGTGCCGTCGCGGCCCGAGTTCAACGGCCGGTATGCGATTGGCGCAGACGGTCGAATCGATCTGGGCGATTACGGCAATCTGCGCGTCGAGGGAAGAACGCCCCCCGAAATCGCCCGCCTGCTCGTTCAGGAAACCGGGGCAAGCACGGAAGGTATGCAAGTCCGCGTCGTCGATTTCCGCAGCCAGCACCTGCTCCTCTTCGGCGAAGTCATCGGCTGGCAAGGCAGCGTTCCCTACCGCGGCCCCGAGACCGTCCTCGCTCTCCTGCAGCGCGTCGGCGGCATCACGCCCGGCGCTGAACCGAAGGACGTCTACGTCCTTCGGCCCCACCTGGGCGACTTCAAGCGGCCCGAGGCGTTCAAGGTTGACCTGCACGCCATCGTTCTCAAGCACGATCATCGCACCAACATCCGCCTGGCGCCGTTTGACCAGATCTACGTCGGCGAAACCCGGCAAGCCCAGGTCGAGAAGGCAATGCCGCCATGGCTGCGCAGCATGTATCAGACCGTAGGGCGAACCACGCCGGAGCCATCGGCAGACGAACCGAAGTCGCGGTCCATCGGCCGTGGTGGCAATTGGTGATCCGGTCGCGCATTGGCCATCAAATCAACAGAACCACGGGGGGCACGGGGAACACGGGGGAATTCATGAAATGGTAATAGATTCGGCCATTTCCCAACAGGTGGATCGCTCAGCAATCGAAATTCCCCCATGTTCGTAAGCCCCCGTGTTCCCCCGTGTTCCCCCGTGCTCCCTGTGGTTCAAAAACGCTGCCCTTGTTTTTCCCACTGCGGTTTGGCACTCTGTCCCGGCGTGCCCCGCCATGAATGGCTGGCTAAATGTCGGAGACTGTCGGCATGTTGCGGGAAATCTGGACGCTGCGCCACTTTTGGCTCGCCCTCGCCAGGCACGATTTGAAGGACCGCTATCGCCGATCGATCCTCGGCATCGCCTGGTCGCTGCTCAAGCCGGCCGGCATCACGCTGATCCTCACCCTCGTTTTCGCCAACGTCTTCCACGTCCCCGTTCATGAATATGCACCGTTTCTGTTTCTCGGCATCATCACCTGGCAATTTCTCAACGAATCGGTCGTGCAGGGCTGCAACTCGTTTCGCCTGGGAAGCACCTATTTGCGCGTGCGGCCCGTGCCGATCGCGATCTTTCCGCTACGCGTCGTGCTCTCGGCCGGCATTCATGCGTCGATCGGACTGGTCGCAGCATTGATGTTGATCTGGTACTTGCACGGCATCGACCTCGCGCTGGTGCTGCTATCGCTGATCCCGGCGATCATCGTCCTCACGATCACCGCCTGGTCGCTGGCGTGCATCTGCGGCATTCTGCATACGCGGTTTGCCGACACGCAGCAGATCGCCGAGATCAGCCTGCAGGCCCTCTTTTATGCGACGCCCGTCATCTACTTGCCGGAATCACTCCATCCGACGGGCTGGCTGTACATGATCGTCGCGTGCAATCCGTTCGCCGCGATGCTGGAATTGGTTCGCCGGCCGTTATTGCACGGCGAACCGCCGAGCGTTCAGGCGGTGATGGTCGCGCTGGCGTTCATGAGCGTCACGGCGATCGCGGCGTGGCTTGCCGTGCGCCGCGTCGAACGGCGCATGGTGTTGTGGCTGTGACTCGTAGGGACAAGCTGCCAGCTTGTCCCGGCAGCGTCAATGGTTTACCGATCATGCAGGGACAAGCTGGCAGCTTGTCCCTACGACAAAAAAGCAAAACATGCCGCATATCGATCTCGACAACGTCGATCTCCTCTACCCCGTCAAGGTGCACACCCGGACGACGTTCAAGGACTACCTCGTCAACGGTCTGTTCCGCAAGCCAATCGATCGGCCGCGCTATGTGAAGGCTCTTGATCAAGTCACCCTGCGCGTCGACGGCGGCGAATGCGTCGGCATCATCGGCCGCAACGGGGCAGGTAAAAGCACGCTGCTGCGCACCATCGCCGGCGTTTATCCGACTTCCGCGGGCGTATGCGATATCAACGGCAAGATCGCCTCGCTCTTCGACATCGCCGCCGGCTTCGAATGGAACGCCACCGGATGGGAGAACATCCATCTGCGGGCGTACCTTCAGGGCGAGACGCCGGCGTCCCTGCGCGACAAGCTCGGCGCCATCGCCGCGTTCACCGAGCTGGGCGACATGCTTGATTTGCCGCTGAAATGCTACTCGACGGGCCGCATCATGCTGCTGTCGTTCGCGATCGCCGCCTGTTGCGAACCGGATGTACTGCTGATCGACGAGTTCCTCTCGACGGGCGACCTGCAGGTGCGCGAAAAAGCGATCGGCCGCATGGTCGAGATGCTGCGCGGCGACCGCATCGTGATGATCGCCAGCCACGACCTGGCGTTCCTGCGGCAATTTTGCTCACGCATCATCTGGCTCGAAAAGGGCCGCATCCGCGCGGACGGGCCGGCGGAATGCGTGATCGAGAGCTACATCCAATCCAATAACCCGGTGCAATGTAAGTCGCCGCTTGCGGCTTAGCGCTCGCATGGCGCCGCGCGAACGCTAAGCCGCAAGCGGCAAAAACGGACCAAATTCCGCTTGCCAATTGGCGCGGATTGCGGAAAATGACGATATCCTACCGCAACTGCCGAGCGCCTGCTCGGTTCCCGCCGCATTGGTGCCAAGATGAAATATCGGATCCTTTCCGCCGTCGTCGCATTTGGATTCTGCGCCAACTTCAGCTACGCCAACGATGCCGACAAGATCGCGTTCTTCGAGTCGAAGATTCGGCCCGTGCTGGTCGAGAACTGCCTGAAATGCCATGGCGAGACCAAGGCCAACGGCAAGCTGCGCCTCGACAGCAAGGCCGGCGTGCTCAAGGGCGGTGTCAGCGGTCCCGCCATCGTCCCCGGCAAGGCGAACGATAGCCTGCTGCTCAAGGCGCTCCGGCACACGGACCCCGAACTCAAGATGCCCTCGAAGGACAAGAAGCTGCCCGATCATGTCATCGCCGATTTCGAGAAGTGGATCGCCATGGGCGCTCCCGATCCGCGCGACGGCAAACAGCCGGCGGTCGCGGACGGCATCGACTGGAAGAAGGCTCGCCAGCACTGGTCGTTCCAGCCGCTGAAGACGCCCACGTTGCCGAAGGTGCAGAACGACAAGTGGGTCAACACGCCGATCGATCGCTTCATCCTGGCGAAACTGGAGTCCGAGAAGTTGACGCCGGTACGTCCCGCCAGCAAGCAGGAGCTGATCCGCCGGGCGACGTTCGATCTCACCGGCCTGCCGCCGACGCCGGAAGAAGTCGACGCGTTCCTGAAGGATAACGCACCCGATGCGTTTGCGAAAGTTGTCGATCGGTTGCTGTCGTCGCCGCACTATGGCGAACGCTGGGGCCGCTACTGGCTCGACGTCGCGCGTTACGCGGAGGATCAGGCCCACACGTTCGCCGTGGTGCCGAACACCAATGCCTGGCGTTTTCGCGACTGGGTCATCGGCGCCTTCAACGAGGACATGCCGTTCGATCGCTTCGTCAAGCTGCAGATCGCGGCCGACCTGATCGAGAAGGAGGACGCCGCGCGCGTCAAGAACCTGCCGGCGCTCGGCTACTTCGGGCTGGGGCCGCAGTATTATCGCGACAACATGTGCGGCGCCCGTGCCGACGCCGATGAGCTGGACGATCGCGTCGATACGCTGTCGCGCGGTTTCCTCGGGCTGACCGTGTCGTGCGCGCGCTGCCACGATCACAAGTTCGACCCGATCCCGCAGATCGACTACTACTCCATCGCCGGCATTTTCAAGAGCTGCAAACTCGCCAACGTGCCCCTGGCCGGCAGGGAACAGGCCAAGCGCATGGAGGAGACACAGGCCAAGATCAAGAAGCTCGACGTGGACGTGAAGGGCTTCCTGCAAAAGGAAAAGACCCAGCGTGCCGAGGCGAAGGTCGAGGATTTGCCGCGCTACCTTGTCGCGGCCTGGAAGTATCAGTCGGCCAAGGCGAAGGATCCGAAAGCGTCGGTCGCGGCCATAGCCAAGGACGAGATGGTCGATGCCGGCACGCTGACACGTTGCGTCAAGTTCGTCGAGAAGGCGCCGACCGGCTTCGAGATGATGCGCAAGCCGACCGCCCCGGAGAAAGAAGTCGCCGGCGCCGCGCTGGTCATGCAGAAGCAAGTCCGCGCCATGATCGGCCAAAAGGGCAAGCTCGACAAGATGAAGCAACAGCTCCTCAATGAGCTGTTCTACGCCGAGAACTCCGTCTTCCAGCTCTCGGACAACCAGGTCCGCGCGTCGCTGCCGGAGGAAAAGAAGAAGCTGCTCGCCGACATGACGGTGACGCTGGCTCAATTTCAGAAGAGCGACGACGCCAAGCCATTGCCGATCGCGCACGGACTGAGCGAGGTCGCGTCGGCCGACATGCCGATCTACCTGCGCGGCAACCCGACCAAGTTCGGCGAGATCGCCCCGCGGCGGTTCCTCAAGATTCTCGCCGGCGATGAGCCCAAGCTGTTCAAGCAAGGCAGCGGCCGGCTCGAACTCGCCGACGTCATCGCGTCCAAGGACAACCCGCTGACCGCCCGCGTCTTCGTCAATCGCGTCTGGCAGTACCACTTCGGCAAGGCACTCGTCAGCACCCCGAGCAACTTCGGCACGCTCGGCGATCGGCCTACGCATCCGGAGCTGCTCGACTGGATGGCCCTTTGGTTCATGGACAATGCCTGGAGCGTCAAGAAGCTGCACCGCGAGATCATGCTGTCGAGCGTTTACCAGCTCAGCAGCGAGTCAAACGAGAAGAACTTCACCAGCGACGGCGATAACCGCTGGCTGTGGCGCATGAACCGCCGCCGGCTCGACGTCGAAAGCTGGCGCGACTCCATGCTCGCCGTCGCCGGCAAGCTCGACGCCAAGATGGGCGGCCCGACGACGAACATCGCCGCTGCCGACAACGTTCGCCGCACCGTCTACGTCAAGATCAGCCGGCACGACCTCAACTACGTCCTGCGGCTCTTCGACTTCCCCGACGCCAACATCACCAGCGAACGCCGCGTCGAGACGACGGTCCCGCAGCAACAGCTTTATGTGCTCAACAGCCCGTTCGTGATCGAGACGGCGAAGTCGTTCGCCGCAAGATTGCAAAAGGAAGCCGGCAGCGACACGCAGCGCGTGCAGCGTGCGTTCAAGCTCGCCTTCGGCCGGCCGGCGCGGGCGGAGGAAGAGCAGCTGTTCGTGGCGTTCCTGGCCGGCACCGATACGGACCCGATGGCGAACCGCCTGACGCGCTGGGAACGGCTGGCCCAGATCCTGATCGGGAGCAATGAGTTCATGTATGTGGATTAGGGTGCGGGAGGTTCGCCCATGCTTGATTGGCTTCCTGGCGCCGATCCCGCCACGCGAGCGGATGGTGAGCGTCTGGTTCGACGCGCTCTTGAATTGTTTGAGAACTATGTGACTGTGCCTCAAAGAAGAAGAGTGACCATCGCGGTGTGCGAAATCGACGGGCTCGAAGTAGCCATCGTTTACCACCGAAATCAGAAGTCGGCCGATCGGATCGCCGGGAAACTGCGAAAGGCCGGTGTCGCCGCGACAGGAACATCGAGACACGATCATGCGGAGGTGGTGTTATTTGAAAATGAGCCCGCGGTAAACGTGATCGGAATCTCGAACATCGACGGACCGTGTCCGGCCTGCGAAAAATACTTCGGCAACACGCCAGCCGGGTTCGCCAATGTTTATTGGGACAATGACAAATGGGTTTACCCGTAGCAGATACAATGAACGCGAAGGAATCGACATCCGTTGGAGGCCCTCATGACGAATTCACCCCGCGAGATCGAGAGCGTTTTATTGCGATTACGAACCGATGATCCCCCCGTTCAGCGCGCGGTGAAATTCGATGTCGTCAACGAACTTCGCCGGATGGATCAAGCGGCGGTCAAGGCGATGCTTTCCGAAGCCCTCAAAGATTCCGAAGCAGAATATCGATGCACGATTGCGTGGGCGTTCCTGGTCTTGGACTTTACCAGTGCGCTCGAACCCGTGCGTCAATTATTATTGAAGGACAGCGATGATGGCGTGCGCGGCTACGTGTGCGAGATTCTTGGTGCGAGCAAACGCCCCGAAGCCGTCCCACTCCTGATTGAGGCCTTGCAGCAAGACGAAGATGGCACGAATCGCCTGGTCGCAGCCCACGGCTTGGGTTATATCGGCGATCCGGCGGCGCTGCCCGCATTGAAGGCGGCCGCCGAGTCCGACGAAGGCGTGGATTACGAAGGTCGCCCGGTGAAGAAGACCGCTGCCAAGGCGATTCGTCGCATCACGCAGGAAAAGGCGGCGGCAAGCGTGGCATAAACACGGCAACTCGGCGAGCACGTCGAGGGGCCGATGGATTACGCGGCGTGAGATTTCCAGATGCACGAGCGACGTCGCTATCCGCTGAATGTCGATGGGGATTTCTACGTCGAAGACGGCATGTGCATGGCGTGCACAGCTCCAGAGTACGAGGCACCCGAGTTGATGTCGTTTGATACCAAGGCGAGTGGTGGTTATCATTGCTACTTCAAGAGACAACCGCACACACCGATTGAGCTAGAAAACGCGATCATGGCCGTCGCGGTTGGATGTTGTGCAGGTGTACGATACGGCGGCGACAATTGCGCCGTCATTCAGCGACTGGTGGAACTTGGCGTTGCTGATACATGCGATCAGCAAGCTTGAACAACGTAACCGAAAGCTTATCAATCGAGGCATTATCATGCTAACTCGTCGTGACTTGCTGCAACGGGTCGGAACTGGCTTCGGCGTCATCGGCCTGGCGTCGTTGATGAACGAGCAGAACCTGCTTGCTCAACCCGGACCGTTACCGGGCTCGGCTCGCCAGTCGCCGCTGGCGCCGCGCGCGGGGCACTTCGCTCCCAAGGCGAAGCGGATCATCCACGTCTTCATGAACGGCGGGCCGTCGCAGGTCGATACGTTCGATCCGAAGCCGGAGCTGACGCGCAACCACGGCCGATTGCCGGGCGGGACGATCGCCGGCGAGCGCGGCGGCACGCGCACCCTGATGGGGTCGCCGTTTCGCTTCAGCCAGCATGGGCAGTCGGGGCTGCCAGTCAGCGAGATCTTTCCGAAGGTGGCCGAGTGTGCCGATGACCTGTGCGTCATCCGCTCGATGTACACCAACGTGCCGAATCACGAGCCGTCGCTGCTGATGATGACCTGCGGCGAAACCCAGCCGACGCGGCCCTCGATGGGCTCGTGGCTCGTCTATGGCCTGGGATCCGAGAACCAGAACCTGCCCGGTTTCATCACCATGTGCCCCGGCATCCCCGTCGTCGGGCCGGCCCTCTGGTCCAACAGCTTCCTGCCCGGCATCTTCCAGGGCGCGCACATCAACAACTCGAACATGGACCCGCGCCGCGTCCTGCAAAATCTCAACAACGGCTACCTCAGCGAAGGCGCCCAGCGCGAACAGATGGACCTGATGCGCCGGCTCAACCAGATGCACCTCGAACAGCGCGGCGGCTCGGACAACCCGCTCGAAGCCCGCATCCAGTCGATGGAGATGGCCTTCCGCATGCAGTTCGAGGCCCAGGAAGTCTTCGACCTCAATCGCGAATCGACGGCGACGCGCGATCTCTATGGCCGCGGGCAGTTCAACGACGCCTGCCTGGTCGCGCGCCGGCTCGTCGAGCGCGGCGTTCGCGCTGTGCAGATCTTCACCGGCTCGGGCCAGCCGTGGGACGATCACGGCAACATCGCCAACCATCGCAACAACGCGCGCACCGTCGATCAACCGGTCGCGGCCTTGATCAAGGACCTGAAGGCGCGCGGCCTGCTCGAAGACACCCTGGTCCTCTGGGGCGGCGAATTTGGTCGCACGCCGACATCGGAGGGGGCGACTGGC
>JACQFG010000056.1 GCA_016200155.1 Planctomycetota bacterium
GTCGCGCCCTCGTGCTTGCAGCTCTTCAGGTCGCCGAACAACGAGTTGATCCCGCGCTCCTTGAACTGCAGCCGCTCCCAGTCGGCGTCGTTGACCAGGCCGATGCGCCGGCCGATCGGCGTCAGGCGGCGGTCCGCGTTGTCGTGCCGCAGCAACAAGCGATACTCCGCCCGCGATGTGAACATGCGATACGGCTCATCGACGCCCTTCGTCACGAGATCGTCGATCAACACGCCGATGTACGCCTGGCTGCGATCGAGAATCAGCGGCGGCTCTTGCTTGATCTTGAGCGCCGCATTGACGCCCGCCATCAATCCTTGTGCCGCGGCTTCCTCGTAGCCCGTCGTGCCGTTGATCTGACCGGCGAAGTACAACCCCGCGACCGACTTCGTCTCCAGCGTCGGCTGCAGTTGCGTCGGCGGTGCGTAGTCGTATTCGACGGCGTAGCCCCAGCGCATCACCTCGGCGTTTTCCAGGCCCGCGATGTTCCGCAGCATTTCCGCCTGCACGTCGTTCGGCAAGCTCGTGCTGATGCCGTTGCAATAATACTCCCACGTGTTGCGGCCTTCCGGTTCCAGAAAGATCTGATGCCGATCCTTGTCGGCGAAGCGCACCACCTTGTCCTCGATCGATGGACAATAGCGCGGCCCCCGGCCCTGAATCTGCCCCGAGTACATCGGCGCCCGCTGCAGGTTCGCGCGGATCAACTCGTGTACTTTCTCGTTCGTGTAGGTGATATGGCAATGCATCTGCGGCTGCACGATCCGCTCGGTCGCAAAGCTGAACGGGCGCGGGTCGGCGTCGCCGGGCTGCTCTTCGCATTTCGCGAAGTCGATGGTGCGGCCATTGAGCCGGCACGGCGTCCCGGTCTTGAAGCGTGCGAGCTGGATGCCACAGGCGTTCAGGCTATCGCTGAGGCCTTCCGCCGATTGGTCCCCTGCCCTGCCGCCGCGCGACTTCGCTTCACCCATGTGCATGAGAGCTTTGAGAAAGGTGCCGGTGGTGAGGATGACGGCCGGGGCTCGGTAGAGCGTGTCGCCAGCGGTTTTGACTCCGATGACATGTGCTCCGTGGTGCGGGCGGCTCGCCTGCACATCCAGAGCAGGCGAGCCGCCTGCACCACTAATCAGGATCGCGTCAACCAGTTCCTGGCGCAACGTGAGTTTCGGTTGCTGCTCGACGCGATGCTTCATCGTGAATTGGTAGAGCTTCTTGTCGGCCTGGGCGCGCGGCGAGTGCATGGCCGGGCCCTTGGTGCGATTGAGCATGCGGAACTGAATGCCGGCCGCGTCGATGACCTTGCCCATCTCGCCGCCGAGCGCATCGATTTCGCGGACGATCTGCCCCTTGGCGACGCCGCCGATCGCCGGGTTGCAGCTCATCACCCCGACGGTGTCAGCGTTCATGGTCAGCAGGCAGGTGCGCAACCCCATGCGCGCCGGCGCAAGCGCGGCTTCGATGCCCGCGTGCCCGGCGCCGACGACGATGACGTCGTAATCGTAAACGAGGTTTGCCATGACGGTTACCCACGAACCGCGGCGAAATAACTTCCCGATTTGGACCGTACGGCAGTCGTAGGGCAAGCGGCTCGCTTGCCGCCAAGCCTGGCAAGCGAGCCGCTTGCCCTACGCTCTACCGCGCCTCGAAATCGGGAAGTTATTTCGCTGGGGTTACTTCACGTCAAGCCGATAATCGACGTCGCCGAGTTCGTCGGTGATGCGGCGCAGGCGGAACTTCTTGCCGAAGACCTTGGACACTTGCCAGGCGCCGGAACGCTTGGCCGGTACAAAGTCTTCTTTGCCACGAATGAGTATTTGGAAATCGACCTGCTCGCCGCGCGCGTCGATGAGCCAGTATTCCTTAACGTCGGCGCGGTGGTAGCATGCGCGCAGCGTTTTCTTGTCCTTCGTCACGGAGCTTCGGCTCACGACTTCAAGAATCCAGTCAGGCGAACCCTCGATTTCGATGTAATCATCCTCGTCCTTGGTTGGAACCAGGCGCACCTTGCGGCTCTTGAACGAATCGAATGTTGCGAAGACGCCATCAGGTTCATTGGAGACGCCCGCCTTCACATTGACCACGCGTGCTCGGTCGAAAAAGATCTTCCCCTTCTTCCGCTTCAAGACGAGGGGAATAACCGTTCCTTCGACTGCGGTCTTCACGGAGCCGTGCGACTTCAAGCGTTCGGGGCTCATGTCGATGAAGATCTCCTTGCCGAAATACGCGATCAGGCCGGTTTTCGGAAACGCGTCGGAATAGGTCCATTGGCGAAACTCGCTCAGGGACATGGGCGCCGGCATGAAAAACGCTGTGGAGTCGTCGTCTTCGAACGATTCGAGCTGTTGTCCGTTCGGGCCCGCCTTCGCTCTGCGTGGTTGTTTGCTCAGCGTCGCCGTGGCCATCGCAGTACCTCCGATTTCGAGCGTCCTCTATTCGATAGAATAGCAAATAAACAAACGCGTTACCATGCAAAGGAACGATCATGGACCGCTTGCAGCAAGCCATCTCCGGCTTTCAAACCGTCGACGCCGACCCCGCGTACAAGGAGCAGGCGGCGAAGAATCTCGGGCGCTGGCTGGCCGAGCCGGAGTTCGCATCGTACAAGCCGCAGCTCGAATGGCTCATCGATCAGAAGAAGTGGGCCGGCTTGCTCGACCGCTTCTATCAGATCATGCCGTTCGGCACCGGCGGGCGGCGCGGGCTCGTCGGCATCGGGCCCAACCGCATGAACCTGTGGACCCTCGGCGCCTCCGTGCAGGGGCACGCAGAATATCTGAAAGAACGTTTCCCTAACACTCCGAAGCTCAGTGTCGCCCTGGCCTTTGACGTGCGACAATTCGAGGATCAAAAGAAGAACTACAATCCCGCGCTGCCGAACCCGGTGCTGCACCTGTCGTCCAAACGGTTTGCCCAGTATGCCGCCTGCGTCTATGCGGCCAACGGGATTCACGCGCACATTTTGCCCGAGAACAGCCAGCGCTATCTCGCGACGCCGGAGTTATCGTTCACGATTCGTTTTCTGCAGGCGCACGGCGGGCTCAATATCTCCGCATCGCACAACCCGGCCGACGACAATGGTGGAAAATTCTATGACGAACGAGGCGGCCAACCCGTGCCTCCTGACGATCAAATCATGGCCGACCTCGTCGATCAGGTCACGCTGATCAAGGAGCTATCGTGGCCCGAGGCGCAGCGCAGCGGCAAGGTGCACGGGCTCGATGAGGCGCCGCACAGGGCCTACATCGATTTGTGCCGCAAGCAGAGCCTGGTCAAGCCGCCGCGCTTCGACGAGATCCAGATCGTCTTCACGCCGCTGCACGGCGTCGGCAGCATGGGCGCAATGGAGGTGCTGACGGCTCAGGGCTTTCGCGTACGGCCCGTCGAGGAGCAGATGAAGCCGGACGGGCAGTTCCCGAACGTGACCGACCTGCCGAACCCGGAGTTCCCGAAGTCGATGGACCGTGCCGAGGCGCTCGCGAAGAGTTTGCAAGCCGACCTCGTCATCGCCACGGATCCCGATGCCGACCGCGTCGGCGCCATGGCCCCGGACGAATCGGGGAACTTCCGCGCCCTCACCGGCAACCAGATCGGCGCCTTGCTCACCCACTTCAAGCTCGCGAAATTGACCGAGAACGGCACGATGCCGCGCCGGCCCATCGTCGTCAAGACGCTCGTCACCTCGAACCTCATCACGCGCATCGCCCGGCACTTCAAGGCCCAGGTGGTCGACAACCTGCTCGTCGGCTACAAGTACATCGCGGAAGTGCTGCATCAGCTCGAAGAGACCGGCGCCTACGAGGAGATCGAAGGCACGCCCGACGACTTCGTTCTCGGCTGCGAGGAGAGCCACGGCTACCTCGTCACGCCGCACATGCGCGACAAGGATTCCGGGGCGTCGTCGCTCTTGCTCGCAGAGCTGGCCCTCGACTGCAAACGGGCCGGCAGCAATGTCGTCGCCTATCTGCGCAATCTCGAAAAACAGTTCGGCTACTTCCGCCACGAAGTTCGCAATATCGCGATGCCCGGCGTCGAAGGCAAGGTGCTGATGGCGCGCATGCTCAACAAGCTGCGGAATTCGCCGCCCAAGAAGATCGGCGCTCTGGCCGTCACGAAGCTCGACGACCTGCTCGACGAGGCCGGCTGGATGGGACCATACAAGGGCGCGACCGACAAGGCGTCGCGCAACGTCCTACTCTTTCAGCTCGGCGAAAACGCCCGCATCGCTCTGCGTCCCAGCGGCACCGAACCGAAGGCGAAAGCGTACATCGAGGTCTGCTCGCCGCCGTGCCCGCGCGGCCTGTCGGCCGCCGCTTGGCACAAGGCATGCACCGAGGTCGATGCGACGGCCGTCAAGATCGCGGAGGCGTTCCTGGCGTTGTGCAAGTGACCGCTTCTTGTGCATCGGCTGAGGAGTTCGCCGATTTCCATTTTTTCGTGGTGCGGGCGGCTCGCCAGCACGTCGCCGTGCCGAGTTGAAAAGTGCAGGCGAGCCGCCCGCACCACGAGACCTACGGTATCATCCACGCGTCCCAGTAGGCCTGGTACAGCACCAGCAATCCCATCAGCACCGCGAGCACCAGGCTGTGCCAGAAGACGAAGCGCAGGATAGGGCCTTCCTGGTCGTGCTGGCCGGTCGCGACGGCGGCGACGACGATGCTCTGGGCGTCGATCATCTTGCCCATGACGCCGCCGGTCGAGTTCGCGGTCGCCAGCAGGAGCTGGGCTTTCTCGATGCCAAGGTGCGCGAGCACGCCGTCCGGCTGGGCTAGCTGGCTGGCGGTGATCGTCTGCAAGCTGCCGAAGAGAGCGTTGGACGACGTGTCGCTGCCGGTGAGTGCGACGCCGAGCCAGCCGAGCAGAGCGGCGAAGAGCGGGTAAAGAGCGCCGGTGTGCGTGAAGGCCAGGCCCATGGTCGCGTCCATGCCGCTGTAGCGCGTGGTGTAGGCGATGGCCAGCATGCACGCGATGGTGAAGAGCGGCCAGCGCATGCTGCGGACGGTATTGCCGAAGATGCACACAAAGTCATAGGCGCCGATGCGCAGCCAGAATGCTGAGAGGATCGCAGCGAAGAAGATGCCGGTGCCGGTCGCGGAGAGCCAGTTCAGCTCGTAGACGGCCGGTTCTTTTTCGAACTTGGCGACGACCGGCTTGTCGCGGGCGATCTGCTTGTGCAGCGCGGGGACCTGGATCAGCACGTTGGTCGGATGCAGCTCGATCGGCTCGGCGCCGTCGCTGAACGCCTTGCGCTGCAGCTTGTCGGCGGCGCCGAGAGTCGTTTTCACGTCCGGAATGCCCCACGCAAGGACGAGCGTCGTGAGCAAGATCCACGGCACCCAGGCCGACGCGATCTGGCGCAGTGAATACTCCGGTCGCTCACGCTCCCGGCTCACCGGTTCGTCGGCAAAACGCCAGGTCTGCCTCGGCTGCCAGAGCTTCAAGAAGAGCGTCAGGCACACCAGCGAGATCAGACCGCCGGCGACGTCGACGAGTTCCGGCCCGACGAAGTTGGCGACGCAAAACTGCACGAGCGCAAAGCTGCCGCCGCACACGAGGAGGGCCGGCCAGACGCCGACCACGCCGCGCCAGCCTGCCATCACCCACACCAGCCAGATCGGCACCACGAGCGAGAAGATCGGCAACTGCCGGCCCGCCATCGCGCTCAGCTTGTGCGCGTCAATGTTCGTGACGTTGGCGAGCGTCAGGATCGGCGTGCCCAGGGCGCCGAACGCCACCGGCGATGTGTTCGCGAGCAATGCCAGTCCCGCGGCGTACAGTGGACGAAAGCCCGCCCCCATCATCAGCGCCGCCGAGATCGCCACCGGCGTGCCGAAGCCCGCGGCCCCCTCGACAAATGCTCCGAAGCTGAACGCGATCAGCAGCGCCTGGATGCGGCGATCATCGGAAAGCGCCGCCACCGAGTGCTTGACGACGTCGAACTGCCCGCTCTGCACCGTCAGGTTGTACAGGAAGATCGCCGCCAGCACGATCCAGCCGATCGGCAGCAAGCCGAACGCCGCCCCGTTGAGTGCGGCCGCGAGCATGGTCGGCGTCCATTCAACGACGCTGGCTTCTTTCGGCACGTAAAGGAAGATCGCGAGCAACAGTGCGGTGATCAAGGCAGCGAGGGCGGCCTTGTGGGCGGAGACGCGGCCGCTCGCCAGCAGCGACATGAGCAGCACGACCGGGCACGCAGCGGCGGCCGTCGAGAGCCAGAGCGAGCCGAGCGGGTCGTAGTTCTGCGTCCACATCGAGAAGACATCCCCGAAGGGCCACGAAGGTCACGAAGTGGATGAATAGGGAGATGCGAGGTGAAGTCAAATCGGTTTCCGTGGTGCAGGCGGCTCGCCTGCACGAAGCTGCAAAGCGAGGACGTGCAGGCGAGCCGCCTACACCACGGGGACGTTACTTCTTGCCGAGGCAGTAGAGGTACTCGTTGGAGCGCAGGTAAAGCCGGCCGTCGCTGATGGCGGGGCTGGCGTTGAAGACGCTGGTGTCGTCCTTCAGGTCGATGTGGCCCAGGCGTTCGAACTTGCCGCCGCCGGTGATGACGAACAGGCCGTCGAAGCGCGTGAGGGCGTAGATCTTGTCGGCGGCTGCGACGGCGGAGACGTATTCGCCGCGGGCGCTGTAGAGGCGTTCCTTGTAGGTGATCGAGCCATCGGACGTCTTGAGGCAGGTGACGGTGCCGTCGACGATGCAAAGGTGATCACCGGAGAGTACGGGGGAGCAATTGGTGGCGCCGGCTTTCTGCTTCCAGACGATGTGGGTCTTGGTGACGTCGCCCGAGCCGCCGACCTTGACGGCGAGCGACTGGGCCGGGGAGGGACCGCCGCCGCCGATGACGTAGACGACGCCGTCCTTGGCGACCGGAGTCGATGCGGTGTAAGGCCCGAAGCCGAAACCGCCGCCGCCCCCACCGCCCTTGCCGCCGCCGCTGCCGATGCCTTCGCAGTTCCAGAGTTCCTTGCCGGTCTGCGGATCGTAGCCGACGACCTTGCCGGGCAGGTTGAGGACGAGTTCTTGCTTGCCGTCCTTGGTGTCGGCCAGGATGGGCGAACTCCAGGTGGTGCCCATGCCGGTCTTGCGCCAGACTTCCTTGCCGGTGAGCTTGTTGAAGGCAATGAGCGCCTTGCTCTCGATGGCGGCATTGACGATGACGAGGTCCTTGTAGAGGACGGGGCTGGCGGCGGAGCCCCACATGTGCGTGGCTGAGCCGACGTCGGCCGACCAGAGCTTGTTGCCGATGAGATCGAAGGCGTGGACCCCCGACTTGCCGAAGAAGGTGTAAACGTTCTTGCCGTCGGTGACGGGGGTGCTGGAGGCGTAGCTGTGCTCCTTCATCATGCCGGAGTGATTGGTCTCGGGCAGCTTGGGAGCGATCAC
>JACQFG010000057.1 GCA_016200155.1 Planctomycetota bacterium
CGTGAACGCGTGCGGGTTGTGGTCGCGCCCGGTGCCGCCGCGCTGGACCAGCGGCAAGCGGCCGAACTCGCCGCCCCAGACGATCAGCGTCTCGTCGAGCAGACCGCGATGTTCGAGGTCGGTCAAGAGCGCGGCGATCGGTTGATCGGTTTCGCCTGCGAAGCCGGTGTGGTTGGCGGCGATGTTCATGTGGCCGTCCCAGCTTCGTTCGTTCTCTTCGCCGCCGGAGTAGATTTGTACAAAGCGAACGCCGCGCTCGACCATGCGGCGAGCGATGAGGCATTGCTTGGCGAAGTGAGTGCAGCGCGGATTGTCGATGCCGTAGAGCCGTTGCGTCAGAGCCGTTTCGCGATTGATGTCGATCGCTTCGGGGGCGGCCATCTGCATGCGATAGGCGAGCTCGAAGGTCTCGACGCGGGCGGCCAGCTCGGTGTCGCCGGGGCGTTGTTGCAGTTGCCGGCGATTCAGGCGTGCCATCAGGTCGAGTTGATTGCGCTGCTGCTGATCGGTCAGGTCGGTCGGGCGAAACAGGTTGTCGATCGGCGCCCCTTGCGGCTTGAGGGCGGTCCCTTGATAGATGCTCGGCAAAAAGCCGGCGCCCCAGTTTTGCGAATAGCCCTTCGGCAACCCGCGCCCGAGCGTGTCGTACATGACGACGAACGATGGCAGGTTTTGGCTCTCGCTGCCCAGGCCATAAGTCACCCACGACCCGGCGCACGGGAAGCCCATGCGCGTGAAGCCGGTGTTGATCTTCATCAGGGCAGGGGAGTGGTTGTTGGAATCAGTCCAGCAAGAGTGGATGAACGCCATCTTGTCGACGTGGCGCGCGAGGTTCGGGAAGATATCGGAGACGTACTTGCCGCACTCGCCATGCTGCCGAAATCGAAACGGCGAGCGCATGATCGGCCCGACCTGATCGCGAAAGAAGCCGGTGTTCTGATCGAAGCCGGCGAGTTCCTGGCCGTTGCGGCGAATGAGTTCGGGCTTGTAGTCCCAGGTATCGACATGGCTCGGCCCGCCGTTGATGAAGAGCCAGATGATGTTCTTGGCCCTGGCGGCATGATGCCCGGGCCGCGGCGCGAGGGGCCGCGTCGGATCAGGCGGCGTCCAGTCCTGGCGAGCCGCGCCCCGTGAGGGGCCGGGTTGTGCGTGGAGCATGCTCGCCAGCGCCATCATGCCGAAGCCGCCGCCGGCGCGCGTGAGGAACTCACGGCGCGAGGCGTACCCGGAATGCGGCGGCGCGAACAGACGGGGGATATCGTTCATGCAGTCCTCATTTCAGGAGACAGCAGTCGGATCGGGCGTGGTCGGCGCGGCAGCTGTCGTCGGCGTTGTGCCTTGCCTTCGCGCGAGGTATTCGTCGATCTCGGCCTTTAATTTGTTGATCTCGTCGATGTACCCCTCGGCATAGATCGCGAAGTTGCGCGGGTTCTTCGGATAGACATCCGCGCGCAGATCATCAAGGGCTCTTTCCAGGCATCCGAGCAGTTCCTTTTGGACAGCGAGGTCTTCATCGTGTCGAATCATAGCAGCACCCGCAGAATGCCTTTTCGAATGTCCGCCGGCCAATTCCACTTCTCGCGCCATTTGGTGTTCACACCACCAAAGTGCCTGATCCATTCTGCTTCGCGCGCCGAGCCCGATTTCGCAATGAACACATCAAGGCCGAATGCCTTCCTGATTGCACGCCTTGACACCAGATTGTACTGATACGGCCGTAAATCCGCGGCATCATCCCAATCGACCGGCAGCACCAACAGCAAATCGATATCGTCCGGTTCGTCCACGCAACCCATGACGAAACTGCCGTCGATTACCACGCTCTGTCCGCAGCCTGCTTTCCTGACTGCCTCAAGATACTCGGTTAACTTCGCGAATAACGTCATCCGCCGGTCGGACCGCTGGAACTGGCCGAAGTGTTCCTTCACGACTTCCAGCGACACCTCATGCACGCCCGGCAGCAGCAACTTGCGGTCGTCGAAGGCAAGTTCCATGGCGGGCCTCGGCTTTTCGTCGAGCTTCTCCTGTTAATGGTGTACAATTCATGCGGTTTGGTCAAGGGAATTGGAGGCAAATCGTGATTACCAACACCGACCCGACGAGCTTGACCTCGCTCGAAAAAATCCTGGCGTGGATGCAAGCCAACGATGTGCCCCTGTACCACATCGACCTGGTCGCCCAGGACGAATTCTGCCATGACCTGTACGTGCCCTGGCAGAATCGCTGGCTCATCTTCGGGCTGACATGATTCGGCGTCGTGACGGCGGTCGCCGTCTGGGATCATCGACCGAGCGCCGATGAACTCTTGCAGCAACGCGTCGCCGACGGCTGGCAGCCCACGGCCACCGCGCTGAAGGAAGGCCCGCGCGTTCTTGGCCATGCGGCCTGCATTAGCCGTTGCCCTGATCGTGCGGGACCAGAATCGTGAACTGCATGGTCGCCAGTTCGCCCGCGAGATTCCGGGCGCTGATGATGATCGTGTACAGCCTGCCGGCCTTATCCTGGCCGTTCCGTCGCGCTTCGAGGCTGACCTTGAACGAGAAGCTCCCGTCCGCATTCACGACGATCGTCCCACTCGGCTGCACCTTGCCGTAGGAATCGATCGTGGTAAAGGTCGCACTCGTCCGATCGATGCCGGAGATGCTGTCCGTGATCAACCCCGTCACCTGGATGGCGACCATCTTGCCATTCGGCGCCCACAGCGTCGTGGTCGAAGGCGTCGCGCTGATGTTCGGCCCCGTCGAATCGATTGCAATGGTCAGCGTCTGCAACGCCTCGGCATTCCCCGCATCATCCGTGCTGAAATAGCGGACCTCATGAACGCCGTCGCCGGTGATGACGAACGGGCTGGCGTAGCTGTGCATCGCTCCGCCATCGATGGCGTAAGTCGTGACGACCGCCGCGTCATCGGGATCGGTCGCGCTCAACGTGACGATGACGGGGCCGACGAACCAGCCGTTGGTGCCGAGCGGTCCGCTGACGGACGCGGTTGTGCTTGGGGCCGTCCTGTCAAAGTTCTTGCACTTTCCGTCGCTGCCTGCCTCAAAGATGTCGTGAATCTCGCCCGGCGACAGCGCCCGGCGATACAACGATGGTTCGTCAATCAAGCCGTGCCAGAAACCGGTCACGGCCCCGCTGCCCGCGATGACTGCGCCGATGCGAACTGACGTGGAACTGTCGTTGATGTAGGCGACCGGCTGATCGTCCTCGGTGGTGTGTGGGACCTCAACGCCGTTGACGTATATGTGGATGCGCTGCGTTGCAACGTCAAACGAAGCGGCAACGTGACTCCAGGTTCCCGCCGTCAGGACCGACTCGTCCGTGTTGTCGGTCCGGTGCTGGCCATCGGGCCCAAACACCACGCAGCGGATGACGCCGCCTTTCCATATTCCCAAGAACCAGCCGGTGCCCGCAGGGCCGAGGCTCGAATCATAGGCAGAGATGATGCAACGACTTGCCGTGCTGGAAGGGAAGAGAGTTTCTGGATTGACCCAGGCCTCGAGTGTGATGGCGGCAGCCGGCGTCAAATTCGCAGCGTCGGGGACCTCAACAAAGTCGTTGACTCCGTCAAATTGGAACGCCTCGCCGACTTTGCCCGCTGCGAAGGTCGCGCCGTTCATGAGCGTGCCGTTGTTGCCATCCGCGATGTCGTTCGCATTACCGTCGCCTGGCCACCAGCTGACAATGTCGGGAGGCGGTACGGCGCACCCGCCGTCAAATCGTGCCACGGCGAAGTCGCCGTCGGATTCACCGGCGACGACGATGCGGCCGTCATGGTCGAGCGCGATGGCAGTGAGGAGGTCTTCTCCGGCTCCGATGGGCTGGACTACTTTCCCGTTCGTACCGAATGACGGGTCGAGTGAACCATCCGTGTTGTAGCGGACGAGCGCAAAGTCGTACTGGCTGCCGGTCCAGGTATACCCACCCTGAATCGGCCGGCCGAGCGAGTCCAGGACCAGCCAACCGCCGTAGTCGTCGCCACTGCCAATCGGGGTGATCGCTTTGCCGTCGCCGTCAAAGGTCGGGTCGAGCGACCCGTCGGGGTTGTAACGTACGACTGCGAAGTCATAATTGCTGCCGTTGAAAATCTGGCCGCCGGCTACGAGTCGCCCGGCCCCGTCGAAGGCGATTTTCCAGGCCACGTCGAAGTCCGGACCAACCGGCGTGGTGAGCTTCCCGTCCCCGTCATAGGTCGTGTCGAGGGAACCGTCGGCGTTGTACCGGACGAATGCGAAGTCCCGGCCGCCCGCCACAGTCGCACTCCCGGCGACAAGGATGCGGGAACCGACCATGAGGACCGCCTGAGCGCCATCGTCTCCAGAGCCAAAGGAAGTGACGACGATCCCGTCCCCGTCGAAGGAGGTATCCAGCGTGCCGTCGTCGTTGTACCGGACGACCGCGAAGTCAAAGTTGCCGCTGACAACCTCCCCGACCACCACGATCCGCCCGTTTGCGTCAACGACAACATCTTTTGCCTCGTCCGTTTGCGAAGCACTGATTGCCGTGAGGACAATCCCGTCCCCACCGAACGACGTGTCGAGCACCCCGTTTGGCAAGTATCGGGCCACTGCGAAGTCGGCCGTGCCGCCTGGTCCACTCGAACTTCGACCGACGACGAGTATGCGTCCGCTCCCGTCGATGGTCATGCCGTTGATGACGTCATCGACGCCGGAAACTGCGGTGACGGCGATCCCATCACCGTCGAAGGAACTGTCGAGAGTACCATTGGGCAGGTATCTTGCGACAGCAAAATCACGGCTTCCCACGGTCGCGTACCCGGCGACAACGATGCGTCCCGAGTCGTCAACTTTGACCGCGGACGCAAAATCGAAGCCGGAAATGTTAGTCGTCACCTTGCCGCCGATGCCGAACGTTGGATCAAGCGTTCCCGCAGATAGCAAGGTCCGTTGCTCGAGGGATTCGGCCCACGGCTTGAAGAATAAGTCTTGCCGTTTCCTGGTAACGATCGGCTTCTTTCGGCGATGGAATGGCCACATGGTCGGATTCTCCCGGGGTGGCGGTGGGGATTGCCTCCATGCGAGATTAGCCGGAAAGCTCAAGAATGCAAGCGTGAACTGACGGAAATACGTGTTTTTGTGATATTCGCATAATCGGGCCGCCGCGTTCCATGACGATTATTTTGATCGACATAGTGCATTACGCCGGCCGCTTGGGGGGTGTCGGGGTGGGTGTGTGTGCAAAAGTCGCAGGCGCAATGCAAGTCATTTTCGTCGTCAGGGAGCGATGATGTTCCGAAAGGTCAGGTTGATGCGCGGACCGACGGCGGCTTTCGTCTTCGGCACGCCGTGGACCCAGTGATGCTGGCAGGCGCCGCCCATGACGAGCAAGCTGCCGTGCGCGAGATCGTACTTCAGCTTCGCGCCGGTATTGATGTGCTTGAGGACGAATTGCCGGACGGCTCCGAGCGAGATCGACGCGATCGCCGGATTGACGCCCAGCTCCGGCTCCGCGTCGGTGTGGTAGCCGATCGAGTCCTGGCCGTCGCGATAGTAATTCAGCAGCAAGCTGTTGAACGGGACGCCGGCCGATTCCTCGACGCGGCGGCGCACCTCCAGCAGCGTCGGCGTCCACGGAATCGCTTCATGCGTCACCCCGGAGTAGCTGTACGTCAGCCCCGCGTCGGCATACCACGCCGTCAAGCGCGGAAACGGCCCCATACGGCTGCGCTCTTGCTTCCAGGGCGTGTCGTGGCGGAGCCGTTCGAACAAGGCGTTCGCATCATCCGTCGTGTAGAACGTCTTGTCGTAATCGAGCGTGCCGCCGTCGAGGATGTCGATGTGCTGCGTCATTCTGTAGGTCAGGCTTTCCAGCCTGACGTTCTCCCCGTCAGGCGGGAAAGCCTGACCTACACCTACAATACCAAGATGATCGGAACCGCAACAGTCATGGGCCGACTCGCGCCGTCGCCGACCGGCGCCCAGCACGTCGGCAACGCGCGCACCTATCTGATCGCCTGGCTGTCGGCTCGGTCGCAGGGCGGTCGCGTCGTGCTGCGCATCGAGGACATCGACTCGCCGCGCGTCAAGGCCGGCGCCATCGAATCGGCATGCGCCGATCTGCGCTGGCTCGGACTCGACTGGGACGGCGAGCCGATCGTGCAGACCCAACGGCTCGCGTGTTATCAGGCTGGACTCGATCGATTGCGTCAACGGAATCTCGTCTATCCCTGCACCTGCACGCGCACCGATGTCGAGCGCGCCGCCAGCGCCCCGCACCTGGAGCACGAAGGCCCGATCTATCCGGGTACGTGTTCGCATCGCCGGGCGGCCGACATTCCGGATCGGCCCTTCGCCTGGCGCATGCGCGTCGGCCACGAGGCGATTACTTTCGACGACGGGATTCGCGGGACGGTGACGCTCAACTTGCACGGCATCGGCGGCGATTTCGTCGTCTGGAAGTCGGCCGGCACTCCCGCCTATCAACTCGCCGTCGTCGTGGACGACGCGGCGCAAGGAATCACCGAAGTCATTCGCGGTGACGATCTGATCCCGTCGACGCCCCGGCAACTTCTGCTTTATCGCGTGCTCGGTCTGACGCCGCCCCACTTCTGCCACGTGCCGCTCGTCGTCGGCCCCGACGGACGCCGACTCGCCAAACGCCACGGCGACACCCGCCTCGCGGCCTTGCGCGATGCCGGCGTCAGCGCTGAGGCATTGCTCGGCCTGCTCGCCTGGTCGTGCGGCTGGCTGGACCGCGTCGCACCAATCACGGTCCAAGACCTGCTGCCACGCTTCCAACTCGGCAGTATCCCGCGCGAACCCTTCGTGCTCACGCCGGAGGCGCTCGCCCGCATCGGTTATCGCGGCTAGCGTGAAGCCCATCGGCGTGCAACTTGTCGAAACAACAGTACGTCCATAAACTCTTGCAAGCCGCCTGGAGAGGTGACCGAGCGGCCGAAGGTGCAGCACTGGAAATGCTGTGTGGGGGAAACTCCACCGCGGGTTCGAATCCCGCCCTCTCCGCTCTCTAGCAAGCGCGGTTTCGCAACCGCCGATGCTAATTCAGTTTGCGTCACAACGCTGTCCATGCGGCATGTCGGTCTGCTGGTTTTGTGCTGGATTGCCTTCATCGTTCTGGACGTCCTCCGCGTTGCAGCTTGCCTTTTCCTCGTTCAGGCGCCGAGCCAGGCGCGGTGAATGCCAGTGCGACCTGCGATGCCGTGGATTCGCGTCGCCGCCTGGGCCAGGAACGGCTTCGGCAGCGCACGCCGGAATACGGCGAGGCAGTCGTGAAGGACGGGTTGGGAAACGAGGATCATGTCTGCTTCTCCTTTGGATCAAAAGAAAACCCGTTCGTCCGGCACGGCCATGCAGAACGAAAGGTCTCTGAAGAACGCGAATTGATGACAGCGAGTTAGCCGACCTCGACATAGCCCTTGTCGATTTTTTCGGTAACGAGTTTGTCGGCATGTTTCCTGGCTGCCGCCTCGTCGGGAAATGTTTTCGTGCTGGTCTGGCCGTTGGTGCCATTGCGGCCGAAGCGAACGATGACCTCGGCGCCGGCGATCTGAATTTCCCAGAACTTGTCGCTGGAGCCGGCGACGAACTCGAAACGGCGCTTGCTGATCGTACTTGGCATGGGGATCTGTCCTTTCTGCTGAGCTGGTGAGGCAGGAATCGCCGAGTCGGCGCGGACGCCGACGTAGGATGGGAAGCGGGGAACGCCGCGATCGGTCAATTCTTGATAGCGAAAGTTGATGGTGCTGCCGATCGGCGGCGGGTTGCCGCGCTCGGCGTCCGAGAAGCCCGTGCCGACGGAGAATTTCGTGCCGTCGGGAAGTTCCACCAGCAGAGCGCCAAGCCGGCCTTTGTGCCGGCCGGCGCCTGGCTCATGGCCGACCACATGGGCCTCGGCATCGTGAAACGACTTGATCTTGAGCAGCGTCATCGATCGGCCGACTTCATACTTGGAGCCGGGCTGGCGCAACATCAGTCCCTCGCCGCCCAGCCCCTCGACGCGAGCAAGCTCGCGGCGCAAGTGGTCCAGGTCCGTGCAAAGACTGTGTTCATGAGCGATGGCGTACGGCGGGCGATTCTTTTGCACGATTTTCAGGATGGCCTGAAGACGCTTCTCAAATTCATCTCCGCCCTCAGGAGCGTCGAACACGCGAAAGCGAACTTCCTTCCAGAGGTCGGACTTGTCCTGGCGGCGCACAATGCCGACCGTGCGCTGGAACTTCTTGCGGTCGATCCAGAATTCGCCGTCCAGGGGTTCTGCCGGAAGACCGGCGCAAAACCAGTCGGGGGCGTGCAGAGGATTTCCGAGGCGCGACACGAAGAGCTTGCCGGTCCAGTAGGCACGGACGCCATCGAGCTTCTCTGACATCCACCAACCGGCCAGGTTCGACGCGCCGTCCCAGCGCTCGGCAAGCAAAAGCGGCGGCGCCTGAACGTTTTCCTTGGCTGCCGGGGTACGGACGGCCACAGCGCCGCCGATGCGGGCTGCTTCGGCCTCATCGCCCCTCAGCTTGCGAAGATGTTTGCAGGTGCGTTTTTCAATGGCGACCGATTGGTTGCGCCAGGCCGGGCAGGAGCAGCTATAGACGCCGCCGACGTTTTTGAGAACGTAGGGCTTGCTGCCGGAGCCTTGCATCTCGATCGACTCGCCGTCTTTGAGATCGGACATGATGGGGTTCCTTGAAAGGTTGGAGCACGTCGGACTCCTCATTTACATCCGTCGCAGCAAATCTTATGATTCCCTCCAGCCGCATGAGCCCAAAACGATCGTCCGCTTGGAGCAAACGTCATGACCACTCTCCGCATCGGACTGGCCCAGGTCCGACAGACCGCGGACTTCGACGCCAACGCCGACGTCATCTTGCGCTTCATTGAACAGGCAGCGAACGCCGGTGTGCAGATTCTCTGTTTTCCCGAGACGCAAACCGTCGGCTATCGGGCTGATATCAGCCCGGCTGCCGCGCCGGTGCCTGTCGCGA
>JACQFG010000058.1 GCA_016200155.1 Planctomycetota bacterium
ACCCCCGCGCGCTTCTGGAGGCACGATGAACTCGTCACGCAAGCAATCGCAACTTTCCCGGCGGCAGCTTTTGCAGGCCGGCGGTATCGGCGCGCTCGCCATGGCGGCGCCCGGCATGGTCGCGGCCAGCGTCAATCCCAGCCAGGGCCTGCGCGGCCAGGCGGCGGAGCGCTCCGTCATCTTCGTTCTCCTGTGCGGCGGGCCGAGCCATCTCGATACCTGGGACCTCAAGCCCGAAGCCCCCGAAGACATTCGCGGCCCCTATCGGCCGATCGCGACCAGCATTCCCGGCATGCGCATCAGCGAGCTGAACACCAAGCTCTCCACGCTGACGCAGCACATCACGCTGATCCGCTCGATGACGCACGTGGGCAACATCAGCAACCACTTCGACGCCATGCACCATCTGCTCAGCGGCCAGGCCGGCGCTCCGGCCGACGCGCCCTACCTCGGCTCGATCATGGCCCGCGTTCGCCCCACCGAACGCAACATCGCCAACTACGTCTGGCTTATCCGCTGCGTCGGCGATCCGGTCTTCTGCGCTCCCAACATCGGCTCCGGCGGACACCTCGGCGCCCAGTACATGCCGCTCTTCGTCGGCAATGCGAACAATCATCCCGCCATGCCGACCTTCCGCGCTCCCGAAGAACTGCAGCCCGCCGTCGACAACGATCGCTTGCATGGCCGCAATCGCTTGCTCGATTCGGTGAACCAGGTCGAGCAGACAAGCCGATCCGATCAGGCCCGTGCGACCCGCGACTGGGACGATCTGCAACACCGCGCCCTGGAGATGGCCCGCGGCACCGGTGGACGCGAGGTGTTCGACCTGCACCGCGAATCGCCGACGGTTCGCTCGCGCTACGGCATGCACCCGCTCGGCCAGAACCTGCTGCTCGCACGCCGGCTCGTCGAGGCGGGCGTCAACTTCGTCACCGTCAACGGCTGGACCGGGAGCGCTCCCAACTCTCCGGGCGGCGGCCCTCCCGCTTCCAGCTGGGACATGCACGGCAGCGAAATGGGCATGGGCAATGCCTTCGGCAACGGGTCCTACGGCATGGGCTGGTGCTTGCCTTGCCTCGATGAAGGACTCTCCGCCCTGCTCGTCGATCTGCGCGACCGCGGCTTGCTCGAACGCACCCTCGTCGTCGTCATGGGGGAGTTCGGCCGCACGCCGCGCATCAATCAGCCCAATATCAACCCCGGCCGGCAGCACTGGCCGAACTGCTGGTCTGCGATCCTGGCGGGTGGCGGCATCCGCGGCGGCGCCGTCTACGGCGAGACCGACCGCATCGCCGCTTACGTCAAGGACCGCCCGGTCCGCGTGCAGGACCTCGGCGCCACCATCCTCCACTCGATGGGCGTCCCGCTCGAACAGCGTCTGAGCCGCGACGGCTTCACCCGTCCCGCCTCGTCGGGAACGCCGCTGCTCGATCTGTTCGGCTGAAACGACGCGACCCCTGGCTTTCACCAGGGGTCGCCGGCTATCCCACTGCATTTCTTGAGCGAGGACGACGGGACTCGAACCCGCAACCACCGGATCGACAGTCCGGTACTCTAACCAATTGAGCTACGTCCCCTCCGTTCGCATCCGTCCATTTTCATCTTAGGAATCGTCCCTGGCCACGCAAGCGGTTCTTGCATTTTTTTCTTGCCGGCACATGCGAACAGGTCGGCGACGCGATCATGGTCGTGCAGTTTCTTCATCAGCGGCCCTGGAAATACAATGAGCGGATGCCTGATTTTCGCGATATGGCCCGCGATCCGAAGCATCGCCGCGGGTTTGAAAAGCTGCTGCTCCTGGCGTGCCGGCGCGGCGACGCCGACCTTGTCGCCGAACGGCTCTCCTGGGGCGTCGATCCCAACTGCACGTTCACGAAGGGCCGTACGCCCCTGATCGCCAACGTCCGCAGTTTCTGTCCGAGCGCCGCGACTGTCCGTGCCTTGCTGCAAGCCGGCGCCGACCCGAACCATCTCGACGAGACCGGTTTGACCGCGCTCGACTACGCCCGCCGCAAGCTGGCGCGCCTGCTAGCCAAGCCGCGCCGCCGCCGCAAGTCGCCGTCCCTCGACGAGAACAACCAGCTCCAGTTGAGCCCCGCAGAACAGAAGGAAATGGACCAGATGCGCGCCGAGATGCCCGGCGAAGAAAACCGCGACTTCTTTCGCATCTGGTGGCAGGAGCGCTTGCGGGCAGCGCGGCGGGTGTTCAACGATCCGGAGCAGGTGGAGCAGATCGTGGAGATGTTGGAGAAGGCGGGCGGAGCGTAAAGTGTATGAGCGTTGGCGGGACCATGAAATCCGCCATTGGCTGGTGGATTTCATGGTGGCGGCCCGTCGGAACCGAAGTCTGTAAGGTCATCCGCTCCATTTACTTAGCCATGCGAATCCTTCATAGGTACACATTGCATGAAGTGACCATAGAATATTGGCAGTGGTCAATCCACGCATTATTTTTGGGCATGGAAGGCGCTCATGGTGGATTCCCTACGACTCGTGGACCTAGTTGACGCGAACGACAAAGCCATCGACGGCCTTGTCTCGGTTCATGACCCTTCATCCGCAGAAACCCCGCACGAATACGCGATTCTCCTGCAAGTGGCAACCTTCGAGCACGTTCATTATGTCTTCTTTCGACGGTTCAAGGATCCGGAGGGAAGACACGTCCGAACGTCCCAAGTTCTGGCCTACGTAGTCGATAACTCGCAACGGCATTTGACCGAAGATGATCTGGCCAGGCTGCATCACAAGCTGTGGTTGCACGGCGTCGCACCCCTGATTTACGTCGCTTGGCCCACACGGATCGACATCTTGAGTTGCGCACGCAGGCCTGACTTCTGGCACGCCTCTGCCGAAAAGGGAGTTACCAGATATCATTGCGCGGACCGAATTGAGTCGCCAGCAGACGGTCTGGCCCCATCGGAAGCGGGCCAGCAGGCGATCAAGACCGCCGCCAAGATCGCGACGGAATTCAACCGGCTGCGGCAACGATTTTCAGCCTACCGACTCGCCGAGGGGACATTCTGGGACGACCCGGACAATCAGAAACTGGCGAAAAACAACGCAGCTGCCCATCGCAGTCTCATTCAGGCGATTGTCGAAGTGGACAGGGAACTCGACGGTGCGAACAAGCCGCTTCGTCGTCGGCTGCTTGTGCTAATGGTGTTGATCAAGTATCTGGAAGATCGTGACGTCTTTCCGCCTGGACACTTCGGACGATTCCACGCCGGCGCAAGATCGTTCCGCGACATGTTGCGCGAAGGCACGGTTGATGAAGTGCTGAGGCTGCTGCGCTATTTTGAGAACAAGTTCAACGGTGATGTTTTCTCGCTTGGCGACGATGCTGAAAAACTCACGAAAAGAGAGCTGGAACGCTTTGCCCGTCTCGTTGAAGCAAAGGAACTCGGCGGCCAAAAATATTTCTGGGAACTGTTTTCCTTTGAGCACATTCCGGTCGAAGTCATTAGCCGACTCTATCAACGGTTCGTCACCGGTCACGGAGCCGTTTACACCCCGCAATTCCTGGCCTCATTGCTGCTTGACCAGGTGATGCCATACGATCGAATGACAGGCACCGAGAAGGTCCTCGATCCGGCATGTGGCTCCGGTATTTTTCTCGTCGGCGCCTTCAAGCGACTGGTCATTCATTGGCGGAGTCGGCATCAATGGCGAAAGCCCTCCGTTGATGATTTGAAGAGAATCTTGGCGCATTCGATTCACGGAGTGGAACTCGAAGCCGGAGCCATTGACCTCGCGGCATTCAGCTTGGCGCTGGCCATCTGCGACGCTTTGACGCCGCCAGTGATTTGGAGCAGCTTGAAACTCGACAAGCTGCGTGGCCGTAATCTGCGGGAGGGAGACTTTTTCGATCCTGAAACATTTGCGAATGGTGGCGGCCACAAATGGCCTGAGAAATTCGATGTCGTGATTGGAAATCCGCCGTTTGAGTCGGAACTCACACCCGCTGCGAAGGCCGTTGACAAGGTCCGATCCAAACACCGACCAAACCTGCCAGACAAGCAGGCGGCGTATCTGTTTCTCGAACAAGGGCTTCAGTCGCTGGTTCCGGGTGGGTCGCTATGCCTGATTCAACCACACGGATTGCTATACAACAGCAACCCCGCAGACTTTCGCCGGCACCTGATGCGCCTGTGTCGTCTTCACACTGTCCTCGACTTTGTGTCTATGCGTGGGTTGTATGACGGAGCCGATCCGAAGACGATTGCGTGGAATGCGGTTCAAGGGTCGCCAACGGATGAGCCCATCAACCATCTCACGTTTCGTCGCACCTATTCGGCGGCCGAGCGAATCGCGTTTGAAATCGATCACTACGACTGGCAGATTGTGTTGCAACGGCAGGCAATGGAGGACCCATTCGTATGGCGGGCTGGTCTGCTTGGCGGTGGGAGGCTCTATGAACTCTCGGCGCGATTTCAAAATATGCGCACGCTTTCCGAATATGCAAGAACGATGAATTGGGAATACGGAGAAGGTTATATCTCGGCACTTGCTGGAAGGCGGACACCGGCTGCTTTCCTAACAGGAATGGATTTTCTACCGTCTCATGCATTCACCGAAAAAGGGATCGACGAGACAGCTATCACCCACGTCAACGAGACTAGCTTTCGATCCGCTTATACGGAGTTACGATTCACCGCGCCTCTCCTTTTAATCAAGAAGCATGAAACGCTGCCATTCGTCCTGCGCAAATCCGGAAATCTTGCATACAAAGCGCAAATCGTTGGGGTTCACCCAACGCGAGATACCAACCAAGAATTCGAATGGTTTGTCAAATTCTTCCAACGTCATCACGGCGAATTGCGATTTGCGTTGTGCCTCAACGGTACGCGCGGACTAGCCGCCAAGGCCACCGCGATCGAAAAACAAGACATTGATTCATTACCAATTCCCGTCAACGAAAGTGATCTCGAATTTTCTTTTTGGGAAGACGCGCTGAAGACGGACGTCCTTGTCCAGATGGCGGCTTATGTTCGGCTTGGCCAAGACTCGGACTTGTTAGCGAAATCCGCGGGGACGAACGAACTCCACGAATTCTCTTCGCTCTACGTGCGGATGCTCGGCAGTTTGTACCGCAACTTGAATGCCCACGAGCCGATCTTCCTGAACGGCCTCATCGCGCAGCCGTTCTACTTCGGCACGCGGCCCGATGTGTCCTGGCTCGGTCGCGACTGCGAGGAATCGCTCCGTCGGCTGATTTACGACGAAAGCCGTGAATCACTTCGAACCGTCCGCGTCGTCCGTTACTACGAAGGCAACGTCATTCTGATCGTCAAGCCGGATCGCCTTCGTTATTGGATTCGCTCTACGGCCATCCGCGATGCCGACGACACGCTGATCGACCTTCGTGAGCAGGGATGGTGATCATGCCCAGACATCCCAATTCGCGGACAGGTTCAACCGGCCGCCTGTCCTACCAGCCAGCACCTGACGAAGGGCCCATTCCGAGGACGCTGGAATTCCTCTACAGCCGGCTTCCCGCCTGGCGCGATGACCCCAAGCGACCAACCAGTTCATCCGAGAAATTGCTCAACTCCTCTCTATGCGATTTCCTGGACAGTCGTGCACGGTCTGATTGTCCGATGGTGCGTTTCAAGCACGAGGCTCCGCAGACCGAATCCCGCACTGTCGATATTGGAGTTCATGGCACAGAAGACATCACGTCCATCGGTGTCCATAACTACACAATCTATCAGCCATTCATGGCCATTGAATGCAAACGACTACCTGCGCCGAGCCCACCAGCTCGCGAACGGGAATACGTCACTGGCAAACATCAAACCAGCGGTGGGCCAGCGGGCGGCATCCAGCGATTCAAGCTTGGCCTGCACGGCGGCAACGTCGAAACTGCCGCAATCGTTGGCTACATCGAGGAAAACTCGCCGCACTACTGGCATGGCGCAATCAATGGCTGGATCACCGAGTTGGCCAACGAGACGAGTACCGACGGCTGCCCGTGGAGCCAGGCCGACATGCTGGGGCAACTCGTTTGTAGCGATGAGCAAGGCACTTCGACAGCCCTGTCGATGCATGGACGCTCCAACGCCTGCGTGACACCATCCATCAGAATCCACCACTTGTGGGTGGTCATGTCGTCCGCAGCGCATTGAGGGCGGACGAAGAGGGGGTGTGATCGATTTCCCCATAATCCTGCCCATAATCCCTCCTAATGCCGGCCGCCCTCGTATGCCGCGCCGCCGCGGAGCATCTTTTGGCTGCGCGTGCGGATCTCGGCGGCGATAGGGGCCAGGCGCGGATTGGTCGCCATCAGGATGCCCGCTTTTTGCCGCAGCGCTTTGACGACCCAGCGGCACTCGCCGACCATCTCGTCTTGCTGGCCGCCGATCGTGGTCATCGGGTCGGTGTATTCCTTCTTGATGCGCTCGCGCCAGTCGGGCTCGGCGTATCCGGCCAATCCCTTGCCGATGAAGTTGCGATTGAGCTGAGCAGCCAGAGCGGGCGGCGTCGGATCCTCCTTGCGCGCGCTCACCTGCTCGACAATCTCCTTCAGCGTCGGATGCTTCAGGATCGCAGCCATCCTCGGCTCGACGCGCTCGTCGATTTCGCGGGCCAGTGTTGCCAACTCGTCGAGGCGATCCTTGAGTTCCGGATGCTTCGCGCGTTGCTCGGCGAGGTATTGGCGCAGGTCCTTGCCGAAGGCGACGTAGGCCTGAATGCGCTTGCGAATGTGCGTGACGAAATCGTGGGCGTCGCCGAGATAGCTCTCGATCTCCTTGCGTTTCGTCTTCTGCTGGCCGGCGCCGTAGACCTCGTTGAGCAGCGTGCGGACATGACAGGTCGCGCGGCCGACGTGTTCCTGCTTCTGCCCCTCGACATCGAGCAAATGCTGGCACGGGCCGACGCCGAGCGTGTTGCGGACGATATCGACGGGCGTGTAAGCCTGGATCGGCGTCTGGGCGAGGCGGGTGATCGGATAGATCAGGACGGGGCCGTCGAAGGTGAGCTTCTTGTGCAAAAGCGGCTGCAGGAAGCCCCTGCCGTCGGCGTCGGACCAGCAGGGATATTGGACCTGGCCCAGGACGGTGGTCCAGCGTTTGCGTTCGGGTCCGAGCCGGTCGGACGCCGGGCCGCCGGGGCGATAGGCATCGCGATCGATCTCGCCGCTCTTGGTCTTCGTGGCAGCGCTGATGGACCCGTCCTGGGCGAGCCAGGACGGCTTGAGGTAGCCGCCGGTTTCCTTGTCGGGCAGAAGCATGTCCCAGCTATCGGTGAGGCCATCCTTGCGCGTGAAATCAACGCGCCACTGGGCGACGTAGGGCATCTTCCAGTCGAGCGGCATGATCTTCTTGGCATCGGCAGGAGCGACGTCGAGGGAGTGCCACATGCCGGGGCCCTCCAAAATCGCGACCCAGATCTTGCTCCCCTTCTTGCCAAACTCGATTTCGGAGCCGGTGATGGCGCGCTCGTTTCCTTTGCCGGCGAGAGTGACGCGCACATCCTGATTGCGGTTCTCGAAAACGCCCATGACGATGGCGTCCTGCTTGCCGGTGAAGTGCAGCAAAAAGTTCTCGCTCGGCAATTCAACGCGATCGAGCGGGACCTTGCGCGGATCGAAAAGAATGTCGTCCGCAAAGAAGTCAGGCAAGACAGCGAATCGGCTCGGGCACTCGACGCGCAGCATCGTGACGCCGCTGACCGATTGAGCTTCGACGAAGAGGTCGCCCTTCTTGAGACGAAAACGCGATATGCCCGCCTTGGTCGCGATTTCCAGGGCGACGGCGGCCTTGCCGTTCTCGGCAAGCGTGACGCGCTCGATGTTCGCGCCGGTCGCCAGGCGTGCGCGGAAGATCGGTTTGCCGGCGCCGAGCGAGTAGAGTTCGAGGCCTGCCGCGTTCTTGCGCGCGACGGCGAGGATGCGCGAATTCGCGATGACCGCATCGCCCTGGAACGCGGCGGTCTCGTCGGCGACCGGAGTCCAGCCTGCCTTCGGGCCGATGGCGTCCGGCGTGAGTGGCTCGGCGGACGGTTTGCCGGTGTCCCAGACGGCGAGCGGGCGTGGTTGCGCAGCGGCTATTCCTTGCGCTGCCAGCATCGCGACGGCGAACATTGACAAGATGCGACCAACGCAGCCAAGTCGGAAGATCATTTGGACTCCTTGCCGATGCACCAGAGGTACGATTTGCCCTTGATGAAGAACCGGCCGTTCGAGACGGCGGCGGTGGTGAAGTCGTCGCCGTCGGCGAGGTCGTTGGTGGCGAGGACCTCGAACTTCGGGCCGCTCTTGATGACGTAGCTCTTGCCGGGGTTGGCGAAGTAGATTCGGCCGTCCGGCGTGGCGATGGGGCTGGCGCTCGGCGTGATGCGCGGCGTCTTCTCCTCGTGGACGAGTTCGCCATCCTTCAACGACCAGACGCGGAGGAAGTGTGGGCCGCTGGAGCGATAGATGCGGCCATCGACGGCAATGGCGGTGCCGCCGGCGACCCCCTCGACGCGATTCTCCCATTTGACGTGGGTCTTGCTGACGTCGTCGGAGCCGGTCGGATCGATGGCGGCGCCTTTCTGCCCGCCGCGGCCGGCGTCGGCGTAGAGCAGGCCGTTGCCGAAGACCGGGGATGATTGCGAGCTGGGCGCCCGGCATGTCCAGATCAAGTCGCCGGTTGCAGGGTCGAGTCCCTGGATGCCGCCCGCGTAATGGATGAGCTGCAGTTTGCCGTCGATGCGAATCAAGGCCGGCGTCGCCATCGTGTTGCGGAATTTCGTCTTTTGCTCCCACTTGACCTTGCCCGTCTGTTTGTGCAAGGCGCGCAGGCCGAGTTCATGGATGCCCGGGATGATGACGCTGTCCTCGAAGAGCACGGGGCTGCTGCAGATGCCTTGATCGACGTCCTTGAGTCGAGGCAGTTCCTCGCGCCAGACGATCTTGCCGTCGAAATCAAGTGCCGCCAGGACGCCGGAGCCGAAGAGGGCGAAGACGAGCTTGCCGTCGGTGCAAGGCGTGGGGACTGCGTAGCCGTGGTACTGGTTGTCGGAGACGATCTTGCCGGCGGGGACGATGATGTCCCAGAGGATCTTGCCGTCGCTGGCATCGAAGCAGAGGACGTGATGCTCATTGACCGTGACGCGGCGTTCCTTGTCGGTGAGCGATTTGTCGGTCCAGATGGCGGTGGTGAGAAAGACGCGGTTCTTCCAGACGATGGGGCACGACCAACCAGGGCTCGTGAAGTCGGCGTTATTCTTGCCGCCGCCGTGCAGCATGGTTTTCCAGATGATGTTCTCCCCAGTCTTGCTGCTCCAGGTGAGCAGCAGGTCCTTTTCGTCAGTGTAGCCCAGGCCGGTGGGCCCGCGCCAGCCGGGCCAATCGCCGGCGTTGGCAGACACGCAGATGCAGAAAATGGCAACGAGCAACCAGGCGCGATTCGCGTTCATCGGTCCCCCCCAGATCCGTCTTCGTTTAGCACCCGCATGGCGCCATGCGGGCGCTAAACGAGGACCGGTTGATGCTATCATTCGGATTGTCAAGACACAAACAATCCCGTCAACGCCGTCCCCGTGCACAACGGCACCGGCCGGCCGACCGGGTCGTGCAGCGGCGTGTGCAGGTCGATCCCGAGCGCGTGATAAATCGTCGCGGCCAGGTCCTCGGGCGTCACCGGCGTCGTGCTCGGATAGGCGGCGTGGCGGTCCGAGGCGCCATGCACCTGGCCGCCGCCGATGCCGGCGCCGGCAAGCACCACCGTGTTGCACGCGGCCCAGTGATCGCGACCCGCCTGAGCGTTGATGCGCGGCGTGCGGCCGAATTCGCCGAGGCACACCACCAGCGTTTCGTCGAGCAAACCGCGCTGGCTCAGGTCGTCGAGCAGTGCCGAAAAGCCCTGATCGAACGGCGGCAGCAGGCTGTTCTTCAGCAAGTTGAAGTTGTTGGCGTGCGTATCCCAGAAGGCGTCATCGCGGGCCCAGTTGACCGTGACCAACGGCACCCCCGCCTCGACGAGCCGACGCGCCAGGAGACACCCCTGCCCGAACGCCGACGCGCCATAGCGTTGCCGCAGTCGATCGTTTTCGGCGGCGAGATCGAACGCGCGTCGGGCGGCCGGCGATGTCACCAGGTCGAACGCGCGGGCATGATGCTGATCCAGCGAACGCACGCCCGCAGCGCGCAGCAACGCCTGCTGTTGCCGATCGACTTCCGTCAACAGCGGCCGGCGATCGCGCAGCCGCTGGCCGGCATCCCCTTCGGCGACCGGGAACGGCTGGAAATCATCGCGGCTCGGGTCCTGCGCGACGAACATCGGATCGTACGTGCTGCCCAGAAAGCCCGCGAAGAAGCCGGGGAAGATGTGATTGTTCGCCGACACCTGGTTCGCCGGCGCGTTCAGACTGATCCCCGCGGGCAAGGCGCCGGGGCCGCGCCGCAGCTTCTGCAGGACGGCGCCGAACGTCGGGAAGTCGCCCGGCTGATTCTGCGGGTTCGTGTTCGGCCTGGCGTGGCGAACGCCCGTCAGCATGTAGTGCATCGCCACCGTGTGCGTGTTGTCCGGATGGCTGACCGAGCGGATCAGAGTCAATCGATGCGCCTGCTGCGCGATGCGCGGCACATGCTCGCCGAGATGAATCGTGGGAACGCTGCTGGCGATCGGCCGAAACTCGCCGCGGATGTCGCTGGGAGCGGCCGGCTTGAGGTCCCAGATGTCTTGATGCGCGGGAGCGCCAAAGAGAAAGACGACGATGCACGACTTCGCCCGGCCAACCGAGCGCGTCGGCGTCGAAGCGGCGGCGCGAGAGCGAAGCAGTTCGGGCAGCGTGAGGCCGAGCGTGGACAGGGCGCCGGCGCGCAGCCACGCGCGGCGGGTAAGGCCTTCGCAGAGGGGAACGCGGTTGCCAGCGAGGGAGAGCATTTCGAATCCCTTGCACTACGCCACGTGGTCACGAGCGACCGCCGACTCAAGATCGGAATATTGTTCGATCAGCGTCTTCGCCGCCGCCAGCGCTTCGTCATCTTCCAAATCCCAAACGCCGCCCGCGTCCAATCGGCCCGCAGTCATCGCGAGGTTCGCCAGGGTTTGGCCCAACCGCCACTCCGGACGAAGGCGACTCAGATGCGAAAGAGCGGCGAGCAGTTCGACACGGGTGGTTTCGGTTGTCGTCATGCTTTCTCTCCTACCGTCGGCAAATGCCCTGCCGGGGGCGCCCAACCGATGATCAAAGCCGTCGAGACGCGCACAGATTTCTTGCGGACCAACGGAATCAACCGATTGCGGTTGGGCCGCGCTTGGTGCTACGGCAGCAACCCCGGAATCGGCGTCCCGTCGCTGATGACGTTCGCGACGCGGCCGAGTTCACGCTGCACGCGCACCTCGCCGACGTCGAGCAGATGGTGCATCACCGTCGACATCAAATGGGCCGGGCCGTAGCGTTCGGTCGCGGGGCTCGAGGCCATGCGATCGCTGCGGCCGATGACCTGGCCCATGCGCAGGCCGCCGCCGGCCAGCAGCAAGCTCGTCAGGTTGCCCCAGTGATCGCGGCCGCCGTTGCCGTTGCGGCGCGGGGTGCGGCCCATCTCGCCGGTGACGACGAGCAGGATCTTGTCCGACAAGCCGCGCTCGTGAAGGTCTTCCATGAACGTGGCGACGGCGTGATCGACCTGGCCGGCCATCGCGGGCAGCGCGGTCATGTTGCGCGGGCTGTTCTCGTTGGCGTGCATGTCCCAGCCGCAATCGGAGACGGTGACGAAGCCGCAGCCCGCTTCACACAGCCGGCGCGCCATCAGCATCTGTTTGCCGAGCGTATTGGAGGCGCGGCGCATGTCGTAGTAGCGCTGGATGTCTTCGTTGCGATAGAAGTGGCTGGTGTCGTAGCGGGCGACGACGCGCGGGTCTTCGCGCGACAGGTCGAATGCCTGGGCTGCCCCGCGGCTAATCACGTCGAACGCTTGCTGCTGGAAGCGGTCGGCCCCGGCCATCACGCCGCGGTTGTCGATCTCGTCGCGCATGCGGTCGAACACGCCGAGAAGATATCGGCGATCGTCGAAGCGCTCGGCGGGAAGGCGCAGCTCCATGTTGCGCTGGATCTCGGTGCTGCCCGACGGATCGAAAGCGCGATAGGTGGCGCCGAGGTCGCCGGGCGCGGTCAAGGTCGGCAGGGCGCCGGTCTCGAAGTTGCCCTGCAGCCGCAGGCCGCGCTGGACCGCCTCGGGCAGGACGAGGATGTTGTTCGGAATGCCGGTTTCGGGATGATTGGCGCCGGCGACGCGGGTGTAGAGCGCACTCATGGTCGCCTTGAGCGCGTTGCCGCCGCCCGCCGCGATGTTGTAGGTGTGATCGCCCTGGCCGGAGGCATAGGAGCGAACGATCGCCAGCTGGTCCGCCATGGCCGCCAGCTTCGGGAACGACGAGCCGAAGGTGATGCCGGGCAAGCGGGTCTGCACTTCGCCGGTGATGCTGCGAATCTCCGCGGGGGCGTCCATCTTCGGATCGAAGAACTCGATGTGCGACGGCCCGCCCGACAGGAACAGCAGCACGACCGCCTTGTCCTTGACGGGATGCCCGGCCGCCGCGGCCTGTGCTTTCGCCTGCAGCAGCATCGGCAGCGTCAACCCGCCGAGCGCGCCGATGCGCAAGAACTCGCGGCGGCTGAAACCCTGGCAGGTACGATCGGATCGACGGTCGGAAAGGCGGAACATTGGCGGGGCCCCCTTCAGGCAGATTGCGGATGAGCAGGCAAGGCGGGAGGGTATGCGTACACGTTAACAATCGGATGGATCGCCGTCAAGCAATATCTGATCTGAACAACCAGCCACAACCTTGTGCCCGCATCAAGAATACCGATTCGTCCATTCGTCCACCGACACCCGCTCCCGCCGTGGAAGAAATGGAAGAAATGGATTGATCCAGGATGGAACGTCGTGTGCCCGTACCACCGGCCTTGACAACGCGGCCGTGAACGCGCTCGACCCGATATGATAACATTGGAGCACACGCTATGACGAAGATCGATCTGACCAAACGATCGCCGACGCTGCCGCAGGTACTTCAACTCGCCGGAGAAGAGGACCTCATTTTGGAAACGCTGGAAGGTCGGCAATTCGTGGTCGCGGAGATCGATGATTTTGCCGACGAGGTCGCTGCGGTGGTCAAGAACAAGGCCCTCATGCAGCTGCTCGCGGAGCGATCCAAGGAGACGAAGCGAGTTTCGCTCGCAGAGGCGCGCGCGCGATTGGGACTGAAGAAGAAACCCGCCGGCAAAGCGTGCATCGCCAAACGGCGCTGATTCACGTCTTGCCCTGCAGCAAGTCCACCGCCACCAGATGCGCACGCCTTCCCTCACGGCCCAAACA
>JACQFG010000059.1 GCA_016200155.1 Planctomycetota bacterium
ACGTAGACGGTGCGCTCCGATCACCAGACAAAATCTCTTACAATAGCCGGGAGCCTTCGCTTATTTGAGGGCTAATTTACTATGCGTTCATTCCGTTGGTTCCCCTGCTGGCTAGCTCTTTGGTGCTCGCAAGCTGGGTCTGGGCCGGCTTGTATCTGGTGATGACCTCGACGATGGGACTCAAGATCCCGTTCATTGCCGTGGCGGTGTGGCCCGTTACCTATTTGTCGCTTGTGTGGTTCATATACCGGTGGCCAAGGACCCGATATCTGATCGCTCACGAACACGGGATCAGCGGAAAATGGCCATGGTGGCGATTCGCGGTACGATTCGACGATATCGAGTGCCTTCAAATTGGAGGGAAACCATCGTTACTCGACAAGGTTCTGAAGATCACGTCCGTCGTTGACGCTCAGGCACGCGACAATCTTGCGCTCAGAGAGTATGCTCAAAAGAACGCGATCTCGCTGGTCTTGCGCGACGGAAGGACGATTTCGTTGGGCTTCCTTTTTGGCAGTTTCGAAGACGGCGATGCCACGAAACTGGTCCAGTTTTTGTCAGTGAACATCCCTGTAAAAATCGCGGGAGCGGCGAGCTGACCAGTTGGAGATCACATGCAAATCTACCCCGCCATCGATCTGCGCGACGGCAAGTGCGTTCGCCTCAAGCAGGGCGACTACGCTCAGGAAACCATCTTCGGCGCCGACCCCGCTGCGATGGCTGAGCGGTGGATCGCCGACGGCGCGACCTATCTGCACCTTGTCGATCTCGACGGCGCCAAGGAAGGACGCCCCATCAACGGACGTAGCATTCGCGCCATCGTCAAGGCCGTCGGCAACGTGCCCTGTCAGCTCGGCGGCGGGTTGCGCACCGAGGAGCACATCAAGGAAGCGCTCGGCTGGGGCGTCACGCGCGTCATCGTCGGCACCAAGGCATTGCAATCGCCCGCCTGGCTCGCCCAGATGGCCCAGCGATTTCCGGGCCGCATCGCGCTCGGCATCGACGCCAAGGCCGGCAAGGTCGCGACGCAGGGCTGGCTTGACGTATCCGAAATCACAGCCCTCGACCTCGCGCGCCAGTGTGCCCGGCCGCCGCTGTCCGCGATCATCTACACCGACATCAGCCGCGACGGCATGATGCAGGGCGCCAACGTCGCCGCGATGGCCGAGATGGCCGCCGCGGTCCCGCTCCCCGTAATCGCATCGGGCGGCGTCACGACCCTGGACGACGTCAAACGGCTGCACGAGAACGGCCTCGCGGGCTGCATCATCGGCCGGGCCCTTTACGAGGGACAATTAAATTTACGCGAAGTTGTTGCGGCCGTTTCGAGTAAATAAGATGATTCCAATCGATTGTCCTTGTTTAGTGCCCGCGTGGCGCCATGCGGGCGCTAAACGAAGACGGAATGCACTCTCCTGGAGCATCTATGGCATATCACGTCGATGACATCCGCACCGTGGCACTCGTGGGGCATGAAGCGGCCGGCAAGACTTCGCTGGCCGACGCCCTTCTCTTCAAGGCCAAGGCCACCGAGCGCCGCGGCAGCCCGGACGACGGCAGCAGCGTCTCCGATTTCGACGAGGAGGAAAAGAAGCACAAGTACTCCATCGACTCCGCCGTGCTCCATCTCGACACCCAGGGCAAACGCGTCTACCTCATCGACACGCCCGGCAAGCCCGATTTCGTCGGCCAGGCCCTCGGCGGACTCAACCCCGTCGACACCGCCATCGTCGTGATCTCCGCCTCCTCCGGCGTGCAAGTCAACACCCGCCGCATGTTCAACGAGGCCGGCAAACGCAAGCTCGCCCGCATGATCGTCATCAACAAGCTCGACGCCGAGAACATCCACTTCGACGATCTGCTCAATAACATCCGCGCCACCTTCGGCAAGGCGTGCGTGCTGCTCAACGCGCCGCTCAACGTCGGCCCCGGCTTCAGCGGCGTCGTCAGCGTGCTCACGCCGCCCGCATCGCCGCCGGCTGGCTGTGCCGTCGATCTCGCCAAGGAACGCTCGCTGCTGGTCGATTGCATCGTCGAGGCCGATGAGGTGTTGATGGAAAAATACCTCGGCGAGGGCGATCTCTCTGCGGACGAACTGACCGCCGCCTTTCCCAAGGCGCTCGCGGCCGGCACCGTCATCCCGATCCTGTGTACCTGCGTCAAGAAGGACAAGGACATCGGCGTCGCGGAAGTCCTCGAAGCAATCCTCAAGGACGCCCCGTCCCCCAAGGCGGCCGTCAAACGCGTCGGCACCAAGGGGACCGGAGACAAGGCCACGCAGGTCGAAATTGAGCCCACCGAGACCGGCGAATTCGTCGGCCAGGTGTTCAAGACGATCTCCGACAAGTTCGTCGGCACCCTCAGCTATTTCCGCGTTCTCTCCGGCAAGCTCACTCCCGAACAGCCGATCATCACTCTGCGCACGGGCCGCGGCGGTCGCTCCAGCGGTTTGCTCCTGCCGCAAGGCAAGACGACCAAGCCAATGACCGAAGCAGTCCCGGGCGACATCATCGCGGTCGCCAAGGTCGAGGACCTGCACATCGGCGACACGGTCGCTCTCAACACGAACGCGCCGAAGCTGCCGCTGCCGCACTACCCGACGCCGATGTTCGGCCTCGCCGTCGAACCCAAGGCGCGCGGCGACGAGCAGAAAATCTCCGGCAGCTTGACCAAGATCGCCGATGAGGACCCGACGTTCAAGGTCACCCGCGATACCCAGACCAAGGAACTCGTCATCACCGGCAACAGCCAGGTCCATCTCGACATCGTGCAGAAACGGCTCAAGGCTCGCTACGATCTCGAAATCCTCACGCATGAGCCGAAGATCGCCTATCGTGAAACGCTGACGGCGACCTCCGATGCCGAGTATCAGCACAAGAAGCAATCGGGCGGCCGCGGCCAGTATGGCAAGGTGCACTTCCGCGTCTATCCACTCAAGGACCTTCACATCAAGAGCGAGGCGGAGCTGCTCGAGAAATTCGCCAACAAGTCGCGCTTCGAGAAGATGCGCTCCGCCCACTACGATCCGGAATACAACTTCGCGTTCATCGACCATATCGTCGGTGGCACCGTACCGAACAACTTCATCCCGGCCGTCGAGAAGGGATGCAAGGAAGTGCTCGACCAGGGCGCCCTCGCCGGCTATCGCATGCAGGACGTTGCCGTCGAGCTGTACTTCGGCAAATATCACGACGTCGACAGTTCGGAAGCCGCGTTCAAGACCGCGGCCCGCATGTGCTTCAAGAAGGCGTTCCGCGAAGCCCGGCCCGTCTTGCTCGAGCCGATCGTGCATCTCGAAGTGACGTTGCCCACGAAGTACACCGGCGATATCCTGAAGGACCTCAACGGCAAGCGTGCCCGCGTCGAGGACCAGGACAGTCTGCCCGGCGATCTCGCGGTCATCAAGGCGATCGCCCCGCTCGCGGAAATGACGCGCTACGCCGCCCAGCTCGGCAGCATCACGCAGGGCCAGGGCAGCTACACGATGGAGTTCAGTCGTCCCGGGCAACGTGCAGCAGCAGATCGTCAGCAAGGCGAAGCCGGGCGACGAAGAGGAGGAGTAACCCCCGTTTAGCCGCAACGCCGAAGGCGTGCGCGGGCGCCGCGGTTCACGCACGCCTTCGGCGTTGCGGCTAAACGTCGGAGGCTGTGATCATGTTACGACGCTATTCGATCGTTGCATTGACCGTCCTTTCGCTGACGGCCTCCTTCGCCACGGCCCAGGACGCCGTCAAGATCGGCGAGCGCGTCGGCAAGCTCAAGCTCACCGACATCCGCTACCTGCCGCGCACGCTTGACGATTTCGGCACGAAGAAAGCGTACGTCCTGGTTTTCACGAACTCGACCTGCCCGCTGGTGAAGCGTTACCTGCCGACCTTGCAATCGCTGGAAAAAGATTATCGCGCCAAGGATGTGCAGTTCCTCGCCGTCAACTCGGCCGATGCCGATTCGATCATCACGACGGCGACGCAGGCGGTGCAACACGACGTCGAGTTCCCGTTCGTCAAGGACTTCGGCGGCGTTTGTGCGAAGACGCTGGGAGTGCGGCGCACGCCCGAAGTGATCGTGCTGGATGCGGACAAACGCCTCGTCTATCGCGGCCGCATCGACGATCAGTATCGCCTGGGCGGCGTTCGCAAGGAGCCGACGAGCAACGACTTGAAAGACGCTCTCGAAGCGCTGCTCGCCGGCCGCAAGGTCGCGAATGCGGAGACGGAAGTCGACGGCTGCCCGATCACGTTCGCCGCACCGCGCAAACCGCGCGACGTGACCTATGCCGAGCATGTCGCGCCGATCCTGAAGAAGCATTGTTGGGAATGCCATCGCGCCGGCGGGTCGGCCCCGTTCGCGCTGACGAGCTTCAAGCAAGCATCGTCGCAGGCCGAGACGCTGGCAGAAGTCGTGACGACGCAGCGGATGCCGCCGTGGTTTGCCAGCCACGAGTTCGGCCCGTTCGTCAACCGCCGCGGCCTGTCCGACGAGGAACGCGAAATTGTCGTTGATTGGGCGCGCTCCGGCGCCGCGCAAGGTGACGCCAAGAAAACGCCCGCCGCTGCCAAGGCGCCCGAGGGCAAATGGCTGATCGACACGCCCGACCTGGTGCTCGAGACCGCCGAGCTGAAGCTGCCCGCCAAGGGCGACATCCCTTACCAGTACACGATCCTGCTGCACGTCTTCAACGAGGACACCTGGGTGCAAAACGTGCAGATCGTCCCGGACAATCTGCGCGCCCTGCACCATTGCAACATGGCGTTCGGCGATCTCACGCTCAAGTTCAGCGAGGCGAATTTCATCACCGGCTACGTCCCCGGCGGCGAACCGATGAACCTGGAGCCGGGCATCGCGTTCTGCATTCCCAAGGGCTCGATCCTCGCCTTGCAGATGCACTTCGTCGCCACGGGCAAGCCGGAGACCTGCCGCGTCGCCGTCGGCCTGCGCTATCCGCGCGAGGTGGTGCAGAAACGCCTGCGCAACATTCAGCTCAACACCAACAAGTTCGCGATCGCACCGGGCGCCCCGGCTCACAAGATCACCGCCAGCCGCGTGCTCGATCGCGATGTTATCGGCGTCGGCATGTTCTCCCATATGCACCTGCGCGGCAAGGACATGACCTTCATCGCCCATCGGCCGCAGAAAAAAGCCGACACGCTCCTCGTCATCCCGAACTACAGTTTCGCCTGGCAACTCCCCTATCGCTGGGAGCCCGGCAAGACGAGATTCGAAAAAGGGACCCGCCTCGAATGCGTCGCCCACTTCGACAACTCGACGTTCAATCCGTACAACCCCGACGCCAAGGCCACCGTCCGCTTCGGCCCGCAGACGTACCACGAAATGATGTACGGCTTCTTCTTCTACACCGATGCCGACCAACAGCTCGGCCTGACGATCGATCCGAAGACGGGCACGCCGCGAAAAGTCGAGAAAGCCAAGTGACCATGTTGGGTCAGTTCCGGTCAAATCCACAAACCGTAGAACGGAATTCATTCCGTTCTACCCATAGAACGGAATGAATTCCGTTCTACGGACGCTGTGCATCGAAACTGACCCACTACCCAAGTGACATGGAGATTCGCCGATGTTGCAGAAACTCGCGGACATCAACTTCCTCGCCGTCCTCACCGCGGGCCTGACGTCGTTCTTCCTCGGCGCGATCTGGTACATGGCCCTCTTCGGCAAACTATGGGTCAAGCTGCACGGCTGGTCCGACGAATACGTCAAGGAAATGCAGGCAAAGATGAAGCCGCCGGTATTCTTCGGCGGCATGATCGCGTCCTACCTCATCGCCGCGTTCGGCATGGCGGTGCTCGTCGTCAATCTCAACCTGACGGGCCCCGCCGACGGCGCCTTGCTGGGCGTCATCGTCTGGCTCGTGGTCGCCGCCTGTGCGATGACGGCCCAACTCGCATCGCAACAGCACATCGGGCTTTTCGCGATCGACGCCGGGTTTTACCTCGTTTTTTTGCTCGTCAGTTCGATCATCCTGACTTGGTGGCGTGCCTGATTGCTCGCTCACTTTCTAGCCTTCTTCGACCAGAAATCTCGCCAAGATTTCGAGTCCGGATTGGCGGGGTCGTATCCTACGCCCGCTCGGTCACCCGCCAGGCCGCGAAGGGCGTAGTCGGCCATCACACGAGTGTACCAGTCCCGATCGTCGAGTGCGGCAAGCGCCACCGGAAGGGCAGCCATGATTTTGCGTTCGCCGGTCCGCTGCAACGCAAACCCGCGCAACCGGTCCTTCGGACGGACGATCAGATCGAGAAGCAGTTTGTCGGCGGTCTTCGCATCAGCGAACCGGAGAACGGCATCAACGGCCGGATAGCGCGTGTTCTGATCGATGGCCTCGTCGCGCGCAATCTTCTCGAAAGCCGGCAGGGACTCCACATCCTTCAGTTGCGCCAGCGCGGTAACGGCGGCCCATTGCTG
>JACQFG010000063.1 GCA_016200155.1 Planctomycetota bacterium
CGGTTCGGCTGCCGAGTTCGATGCGGCGCAGGAGGCCGGCATCGACGAGGCCGTGCAGCGTGCGGTAGATGGTGGCCCGGCCGATGCGGAAGCCTTCCCGTTTCATCTCGTCGATCAATTCGTCGGCGTCGAAATGATTGTGCTTGCTGAAGATGTAGCGGACCATATCGCGGCGCTGCGGGGTGAAGCGCTGGCGGCGCGGTCGGCTGGCCAGGTATTCGCGGAACTTGTCTTCCGGCGACTGGGATACTTCAACCGCGGGCAGCGCGTTCACGGGTCGATCTCTGGTGATGATCGGTTTCGTCGGGTAAACCAGGAATTCTCACCACGGATTACACGGATGGGCACGGATGGGAAAACATGCGGTGCGAAAGAATCCGGTTGATCGCCAGAAAACAGAGTGTCGGCGATTCGACACTCTCAAACTCTCCCCAAGACATCATGACTTTTTCTAATCCGTGCCCATCCGTGTAATCCGTGGTGAGAAATTTGGGTTAATCCCATTGTACGCGAATTGCCGACGGTGGGGAGCGGAACGTCAATCGCCCCGATCGAGCCGATCGAGCAGGCAATCGAGGGCCGCCTCCCATTTCTCCTGGGTGTCGTAGGTGCCGGCGGCGATCTCCTTGCGGACGCGTTCCACGAGTTCCGTGCGGATCGGTTTTGCCTCCTTGTTCGATTTTTTGCTTTTTTTGCGGGGTTGATCGGGGATCGGCGTTCCTTCGTCGGCGGGGGGGGCCAGGCCTTGCCACCAGGCCGAGGTGCCGCGCACCGGGCCTTGCAACTTATCGGGGCCGTGATCGTGCATCGAGTCGTCTCCCCTGGGGCATCCGCTTGGTTGAAGGACATGGCGCAGATGCCACAGGTTTATCATAAGGCTTGCAGTCGCGAGGAAGCAACCCGTCTGTCGCTTGAATTCCGTGCGACCGGGGTTGCTTCCCTTGACTTGTTACCAGGAGGTGTTCAACGAGCCAACACCCTTGCCGTATTACATAGAGTTTATCGTCTGGGCAAAAGCGGAGATTTAGGGTTTCGTGCACTGAAGTACGGACGTTGCCGTTCAACGAAGCAGACATGACAGATGGTCGCGTTGTTCGGTTGACGACGCCCGTTGTTGTGGCGTACGATTCCGATCGTGCGCATGCCGCACGATGGGAATCGTACGCCACGGCCTCAGCCGCACTCGCGCATCGCCTCGCAGCGTTTCACCATGCGCAGGATGTTCCCCGGTTGGCCGGCGCCGCGCGGCTCGCACGTCAGCTCATCCATGAGGGTGCGCATCAGGTAGATGCCGCGCCCGCCGATACGGAGTTCCCCCGGCGGCAGCTCCGGCACGGCGTCCAGGTCGAACGGCTCCCCCTCGTCGCGGAACGTGATCGCCACCGCGTCGGTCAGGATCTCCAGGTGCATCTCCATTTGCGAGCCGGGCCGATTTTGATGCGCGTGCCGAACGATATTGGTGACCGCTTCGCCCGTGACGATGACGAGAGCATGCGTGGTCGTGCGGTCGAGACGATAGGCCTGGCACACCGCTTCGACAAAGCTGCGCGCCACCGACAGCATCCGGGCTTCGCTGGGCAGCACAAGAGAAAAGATCGAGCCATCCATCGGCACTTCTCCAGGAGGGATTGCGAGACATCCATGTCGACCGCGGGTATTATAGCGCAGCCCGCCCATCGAGCATAGAGGAATCGGCCGTACCCTCTTCGTTTAGCGCCCGCATGGCGCCGTGCGAACGCTACGTCGCCACCGCCGCGATCTTCGTCAGCACCTCCGCGTACTGCGGCCACGTCAACCCGTCAACCGTCGCATCCGGTATTCCGAGCACGCCGTCCACGAGCGGCCCTTCCTCGACCATGATGTCGAGCACATCTTGCTCGAACACCGTATCGAAAAAGCTCGCATCGAGCGGCTTTCCACGTAAATGCGCCACGCCGGCGGCCAGCGCATACGCCCCCCAGTTGCTGACGCCACAGACGATCAGGTGATCGACGGTGGTTCGGCACGCGACGAGGCCGCCGCTTTGGATGTTGCGATCGATGACGTCCCAGGGGATTTTGCCCATGCCGATCTCGTTGCCGCCGTCGCCGATGCCGATGGTAACGATCGTGCCGTCGCGCTGGGCCGACTCGAAGAGCTGATGGGCCGGGCTCATCAGGTCGGTGATGTCCCGGCCGCGCATGGTGTGGCAGCGATCGCGATGCTCGGCCGGCACCGCGTCGTGCGTGTGGCTCGGGCCGACGCGCTCGATGGCGAGCAAGTGCGTCAACGTGCGGATGCCCTTGCGCTTGTCGAAATGGTCCCAGTAACCGATCTCCGTCATCCCGGCTGCCTGCGCCGGCGTCGGCAGCGTCACCACCGGCACGCGCTTGCGCAACCCGCACTCCGCTAACCCCGCTTCGATCGCGCGCACGCAGAAGTCATCGGTGACCAGCACGACCGGAATGCCCAACGGCGTCAGCGCTCGTGCCAGAAAGATGGCGCCGAGCGGCCCGTCCGTCTCGCCGGCGGGAGGCGTCGCGGTCGGGATGAAGAAGCCGGTCACGATCGCCAGCGCCGCCGCCGGATGCTCGGCGATGCTGCGGCAAGCGCTCGCAAAATCGCCGGCGCAGGCCGTGATTAGGTTGCTCGCCGGATCGGTGCGCAGTCCGCGCTTGCCGACGTCCACCTGGATGATATCGCGCAGTTGGTTCAATGAGTCCATCGACATCTCCGTGGCGTACGATTCCGATCGTGCGGCTACCCCGCGCATGCCAGGACGCACGATTGGAATCGTACGCCACGAAACATCATCGTTTCGCCTCGTGCAGAACTTTCAGGAACCGCTCACGCCATTCGCGCGGCAGCTCGGCGGTCAGCGTGATCGGCTCGTAACGCACCGGATGCAAAAACGTCAGCGTCCGCGCATGCAGCGCAATCGCGTCGCCGAACGTCGCCACCGAGCCGTAGCGCGAATCGCCGTAGATCGGATGCCCGTGATGGGCAAGCTGCACCCGGAGCTGATGGGTGCGTCCCGTCTGCGGCCGAATCTCCAGAAACGTCATGTCGCCGTAGGTCCCGCGGCGTTGATAGTGCAGCAGCGATTGACGTGCCCCGCGGGCGCGCGGCTCCAGGACGTCGACGCGATGGGTCTCCTTGTTCTTGCGCAGCCAGTCCTCGAGCGTGCCGGCGTCCTTCTGCACCTGGCCTTCGACGATGGCCCAGTAGACCTTTTCGATCGGTCCTTCGCGGAACTGTTCGCTGAGCCGGGCCGCCGCCTTGCTGGTGCGGGCGAACAGAAGCACGCCCGAGACCGGCTTGTCGAGCCGGTGCACGATGCCGAGAAAAACCTTGCCCGGCTTCTTGTACTTGTCCTTGAGATATTCCTTGACGGTACGATCGAGGGTGACCTCGCGGCCCTGAAAATGGGCACAGGTGACGCCGGCCGGCTTGGCGATCGCCAGGCAGTGGTTGTCCTCGTACAGGATTTCCAGCGGCGCGGGTTCCATGAAGTTGTCCGGAGTTTCGATCGTAGACCTCACGCTCCGCGTGAGGAGTCCTCACGCGGAGCGTGAGGTCTACGGTCAACCGACTGCACACGCCA
>JACQFG010000053.1 GCA_016200155.1 Planctomycetota bacterium
ACGGTATTATACGGCGTCATGCCTGGCGAAGAAATGAGTTGCATGGCGCTTGCGAGTTTTACACACACCCACCCACCGCTACCCCCCAGGCTCACCATGACCCGGCTCGACAACGGACCTTCGCCCCGGCCCTGGGATACGCTACAATCTACGACAGTATGTCCACTACCGTACTACAGGCCCTTGTGAAGCGGGCCGCCGCGCCGGCGAACGTGACGTTTGGAACGCTCACGCTCGCCTTCATCCTACTCGCGGCAACGATGGCGGGTTTGCTGCCGATCGGGTTTTCGATCGTGTCGGTGTTCCTGTGTGCCGGCCCGCACAACTGGGTGGAGGCACGTTACTTCATGTCGCGGCTGCCGGGGCGCTGGGGCCGGCTGCGCTCGTACTTCACGCTCGGTTTCGCCGGGGTCATCGTGCTGACCGCCGGTTTCGCGGGTCTGCCGTATTTGCTGAACGAAGACACCTGGCTGACCGGGTACGCGATCTGGAACACGCTGCTCGCGTTGTGGATTGCGACGCTGGTGCATCAGCGCAGCGGTCAGAACCCGCGCCGCGACTGGGGCTGGATCTGGCCCGTGACGTTCATCGTCATCGCGCTCGCCTGGCTGCAGCCGATGCTCTGGGACCTGAGCCTCGTCTATCTGCACCCGTTCGTGGCCATGTGGATTCTCGATCGCGAGATTCGCCGGACGCGGCCCGAGTATCGGCGAGCCTATCATTTGTGTCTGCTGGCGGTGCCGGCGTGTCTGGGCTTCATCTGGTGGAACCTGGCCGCGGCGCCGAACCTGCCCGGCGACGATCTCTTGAGCGAGCGCATCACGCAACACGCCGGCGCCGATTTCCTCGCGGGGATCTCGACGCACTGCCTGGTCGCGACGCACACCTTCCTCGAAGCGGTCCATTACGGCGTCTGGCTGATCGCGATCCCGTGGCTCGGCACGCGCACCAACCTGTGGAGCGTCCCGACCATGCCGCTGGGCCGCCGCTCGCTGACCTGGACGCGGGCCTTGCAGATCTTCCTGATCGCGAGCGCAGCGGTCGTCGTCGTGCTGTGGATCGCGTTCCTGGCTGACTATCCGCTGACGCGCAGCGTGTACTTCACGGTGGCGATGCTGCACGTGCTGGCCGAGGTGCCGTTCCTGTTGCGAGCGCTTTAGTTTCGTAGGAACAAGCCGCTCGCTTGTCCCTGCTGCAGGAACAAGCGAGCCGCTTGTTCCTACGAGAAATCATGATGCAGGATCTTCTCGAACTGCTGCACAACCCCTGGACGTTTTTGCCGATCGGGTATTGCTTCACGATCGCGATCGAGACGCCGGTCCTGTGCGCGGGTTTGTCGTCGGAGCATCCGATGTCGCGGCGGATCCTCGCGGGCATCTGGCTGACGGCGTGCACGTATCCGCTGGTGGTGCTGGTGATCCCGCGCGAGCCGTATGCCGTCTATTTGCTGATTGCGGAATGCGTCGCTCACTTCGGCGAATGCGCGTTGTTCTATGCAGCGTTTCGGCCGTTGCGTGAGCCGTGGCGCGATATGGCGACGGTATTTGGGGCGAACTTCGCGTCGTTCACGAACGGGCTGGCAGTGTGGTACTGGCTCGGCGCGTTTGATCCGCAGTTGATCGTGGATTGAAGTTTGGCCGAGCCTTCTTGCCGTGGTGCGGGCGGCTCGCCTGCACATTGCCGTGCAGGCGAGCCGCCCGCACCACGGCCGTAGGGTGGGTCGAGCGTAGTCGCGAGGGGCACCGGTCCTTGCAACCGTGCGGTGGGCCTCGCGAGTACGCTCGACCCACCCTACGGGAACTGCACATTGCCGTGCAGGCGAGCCGCCCGCACCACGAAAAGCTTGCGGCTACATTCACGTGGGATTCCTCAAGCGCTCGCCGCGCACGAACACTGCCGCGACGCTGCCGGGGAACGTCATGCCTTCGAACGGGCTCCAGCCGCACTTCGTGCGCAGCATCTCACGGCGGATCGTGATCGGCTTCTTCAGGTCGAGCACCGTCAGCGAGCCGATGTAACCGGGCAGCAGCCGGCCCCACTTTTCGCTTTGATACGGATTGACGAACGTCCCCGGATTGGCCGAGCAGATGGCGGCGATGCGCTGGGGCGTGAAGCCCTTTTCGACTATCAGCCAGGTCACGAACGGGCCGTAGGTATCGAGGTGCGGCTGCCCGGAGATGCCGCGCTCCTTCTCGGCCAGCGTGTGCGGGGCGTGATCGGTGGCCAGGTAGTCGGCCGTGCCGTCGCGCAGGGCTTCGAGCATGGCCTCGCGGTCCCATGGCTTGCGCAGCGGCGGGTTCATTTGCATCCACGCACGGTTGGCGGGGGTGATCTGTTCGGTGTCAAAGAACACATGATGCGGGGTCGCCTCAGCGGTCACCGCGAGGCCTTTGCGCTTAGCTGCGGCGATCATCGCCAGGCCTTGGCCAACCGAATAATGGCAGAGCTTGCCCTGCAGTCGATATTTCTCGATCATCTTCAGTGCGAACAGCGTCGCGCTGAATTCGCATTCCGCCGGCCGACGTTCCTCGTGCGTGGCGGCGCCCTTGTGTTTCTCGAGCAGCACCGGGTCCTCGCAGTGAAAGCTGACCGCCTGACCGGCGTAATGAGCCAGTGTTTCCTCGAGTTGTTCCAGTGTCGAAAAGAACAGGTCGCCGACGCTGGGGCCCATGTACGCCTTGTAGGGGACGACGCGCTTGAGCGGCCTCGTGCCGGGACCGATGCCGGCGTAGAGCGTGAAGCCGACCGGCAGATTCTGCTTTTGCAGCAGCGCCTCCTTGGTGGCGTAGCTGGCATCATCGATCGGGGCCGCCGGGTTGTTCGGCATGTCCGCGACGTGCAGGACGCCGCCGTTGAGCGCGGCCGCACTGGCGCAGGCGAATGTTTCCTTGTGGATGTCTTTCTGGCTGACGTCCTCGCGGGCATGGATGTGGATATCGCCCATGCCGGCGAAGATTAGACAGTTGTCGCCAAAGACGTGCGTTGCCGGGCCGAGGTTGGCGCCGACGGCGGTGATGACGCCGTGGTCGATGGCGATCTGGCCGTGGCGAACGCCGTCGATGTCGGCGAGAGTTCCTTCGATGATTGGCATGGGTTGTAATCCCGTTTACGTTTAGCGCCCGCATGGCGCCATGCGAGCGCTAAACGTAAACTACTTGTCGTCCCCCACCTCGCGGCGCAGGCGGTCCATCTCCATGCGCAGCTCGCGCAGCGCCGGCGCATAGACCGGGTCGGCATACACGTTGCGCAGCTGCTGCGGGTCCTTCTGGTTGTCGTACAGCTCCCATTCGGGTTCGAGGTCCATCTTCTTGGCGCCCTTCATGTCCAAATGTTTTCCGTAGAAGTGAATGAGCGTGTAGCGCGTGGTGCGGATGCCGTAATGGGCGGGAACGTTGTGCGAGCCGTCGAGGTGCATCCAGTAGCGGTAGTACATCGATTGCCGCCAGTCCGCGGGGGTCTTGCCTTCGAGGACGGCCTTGAGGCTTCGGCCCTGCATCGACTTGGGGATCATCGGAGCGCCGGCGACGTCGAGAAACGTCGGGGCGTGATCGAGGTTGAGGACGATGTCGTTGTTGACCGCGCCGGCCTTCGTGTGTCCCGGCCAGTGGACGATCAGCGGCGTCAGTAGGGCCGGCTCGTACATGAGCCGTTTATCGTAGAAGCCGTGCTCGCCCAGGAAGAAACCTTGATCCGACGTGTAAACGATGATCGTGTCCTCGCTCAGCCCCTCCGCTTCGAGAAACGCCAGCAGTCGGCCCACGTTTTCATCGACGGCGGCGACGCAGGACAGATAACGCTTCAGATACTCTTGATACGCCCAGGCCCGCAGGTCCTTGTTGTCCATCATGCCGATCGGCGTTTGCAGGTCGCGATCGGTGAAGTCGTTGCCGATGCGCATCTTGATGTTGGCGACCTGCTTCGATCGGCCCTTGAAATCGTCGTAGAGCGTTTCGGGCTCGGGGATCTTGACGCCCTTGTACAGGTCCTTGAAGCGCGGGGCCGGGTCCCACGGGCGATGCGGCGCCTTGAAGTGGCACATCAGGTAGAACGGTTTGTCCTTGTCGCGCTTCTTGAGCCAATCGATGGAGAGATCGGTGATGACGTCCTCGGAGTAGCCGTCCTTGTATTCCTTGAGTTCCTTGGGGCCGGCGCCGATGGGACGGAGCTTCGGGTTGATGTAGACGCCCTGGCCGGGCAGGACGTTCCAGTAGTCGAAGCCGGTGGGATCGATCATGAGGTGCCATTTGCCGATGAGGGCGGTCTGATAGCCGGCGAGGCGGAGCAGATGGCCGATGTGCGTCGTCGATTTGGGCAGGGCGTCGTTGAGGGTGTAGACGCCGTTCTTGTGGCTGTACTGGCTGGTGAGGATGGCGGCTCGGCTCGGCGTGCAGATCGAGTTGGTGACCATCGAGCTGGTGAAGCGCATGCCCTTCTTGGCGAGCTTGTCGAGGTTCGGGGTCTTGACGACCGGCTTGAGCCAGGAGCCATAGGCGCCGATGGCGGCGTTGGCGTGATCGTCGCTCATGATGAAGATGATGTTGGGCTGCTTCTTTTTTTTCTCCTGGGCGTTTGCCGTGAATGGCAGCACCAGGACGGCCAGCAACCCGACGAGGATGCAGCGCAGCATGACCTGACCCTCCCCGTTTACGTTTAGCGCTCGCGCGGCGCCACGCGAGCGCTAAACGTAAACACGATTACCAGTGCATGACGAACCCGCCGTCGACGTTGACGCACTGCCCCGTGATGTTTCGGCCGTGCGTTGACGCCAAGTACACGGCCATCGCCGCCATCTC
>JACQFG010000061.1 GCA_016200155.1 Planctomycetota bacterium
GGTGTTCAGCGTGCAGTATCATCCGGAGGCGTCCGCGGGGCCGCACGATAGCACGTATTTGTTCGAAGAGTTTCGCAAACTCATGGATTGAATCCGTGGCGAAGGAATCATCCGCTTCAAGGGTGAGGGCCACTGCTCCCGAGCATTCCCGTCCAGAAATCAAGCCACGGATGAAACACGGAAAACACAATGAATGGTCCAGTGACTCAAACCACTGCTACAAATTTTCCCTTATCCGTGTTTCATCCGTGTTTCATCCGTGGCTTATTCTCCGAACGCAGAATCCCACCCTTGAAGCGGGTGCCGGCGAGTTTCTGAAAATGTAGCGAGAGAAACCATGAGTACCGTCACGATTCAACTGCCGGATTCTGTGAAGAACAATATCGAGGCGCTTGCCACGAAGGAAGGCTTTACCGTCAGCCAGTTCGTCGCCAGCGCCGCGGCCGAGAAAGTGGCGGCGCTGATGTCGATGGATTCGCTGCGTCGTGAAGCCGAGGCCGGACGCCGTGCGGACTTCGAGAAGTACCTATCGGCTGTGCCCTCCGTTCCGCCAGCGGAAAACGACCGGCTCGATTAATACCGCGTCGCTACTTTGCATTCAAAGTTTACCGCAACGTCTTGTAGCCGCAGGCTTTAGCCTGCGGCCGTCGTACGTGGCCGCGATTCGGACCGCCGCAGGCTAAAGCCTGCGGTTACAAGACGTTGCGGCACGTCGGCCCACTGATCCAGCGCTGTGAAATCACTCATTTCAACGCGTGCTTCGTGAAAAACTGCCACATCACCTCATTCGCATCAATGTTCTTGGTCGAGAGTCCCAGAAACGCCGGCGACATCGTCATGCCGGGCCAGGTGTGGCAGCCGCCTTCCACGGTATAGAGCACGACCTCTGCATCTGTCTTGCACTTGCCGTAGACCTTGCGGGTGACTTTGAGCTTGTCCTCCTTCGCCTCGATCTCGGTCTCGGCGGCCTTGTCCTCGCAGCCGTTGGCCTTGACGCACGCCTTGATCGTGTCGTCCACCGAGAGGAATTTGTACATCCCCTTCGCGTCCTTCTTCAGCGCCAGGCCCTTGTACGGGACGAGCGCGTCCTTGGTGCCATGAAAATGCACGACCGGCACCGGACGTTTCGGCTCGTACTTCTCGATCGCCATGGTCCCCGCGACCGGAGCGATGGCGGCGATGCGGTCCGACATCTCCGACGCGAGCCGATAGCTCATCATGGCCCCGTTGGACAGGCCGGCGACGTAGACGCGTTTCTTGTTGACCTTGAAAGCGCTCTCGACGTCATCGAGCACCTTGCCGAGATACTTGACGTCGTCGACTTTCTTGGAGTTGAGATCGCCGGGAAAGGCGCCGGCGTTCCAGGTGAGGAGGATGCCGCCGGGGCCGGTGCCGTTGGGATAGACGGCGATGAAGTTGTGCTTGTCTGCCGTCTCGGTCAGGCCGGTGAAGGTCTCCATCATCTTGCCATCCATCATCGCGCCGTGGAGGACGAGAACGACGGCGGCGGGTTCCTTCGGATCATACTTCGGCGGCACATGGATGTAGTGCCGGCGTTTCGCGTCGTCCACGGTGATGACCCGCTTGTGATCGCCGGGGCCGAGCGGTTCGGCCGGCTGCTGGGCAAGGGCGAACGTCGCGACAAGAAGTAATCCGTATTGCATGGCGCATCCTGGATTGAGGACAATAAGCCTTTATACTATATTACCGCGTTTTGCCTGCGATGTTTCATCTCACGGTGGCGGCCCCCGATTGTCGCCTTTCGCTCCGCGAAAGGACGCCCTTTCGCGGAGCGAATGGCGACAATCCGGCAAACCGAGCCACTACTCTCACGGCAGGATCGCTTTCGCCTCGTAAACCTTGTACTCATATTTCGATTCGGCCTTGAGAACCTCGCCGGACACCATCTTGATCTCGTCGAAGCCCTTCGCTTCGATCTCCCCCAGCACGCGAATGTCGGCAAACTTCGTTCCGAACGGCAGCTTCGTATTGCTGCGGAATACCACCAGGTGCTGCCGCTCGGCATCCGGGCGGTGATCGTAGTGATAGGAGTAATAGGGGCCGTCTCGAACCTGTGCTGGGATCTCGTGCGGCTCGCCATTCTTGAAAAACGTGACCGCGAACGATGCATTCGCAGCCAGCAGAGCGTCGCGCAAGTTGCCGAATTCTATGCTGTGTTCGACGCGCAGCGGGCAGGGAGACTTCTTGATCAGCTCCATGTCCAGCTCAAACTTGGAGTTCAGGATCAGCACGACGCGCACGTCCTTGACGGTCTTCTCGGCCGCCGGTTCCGCAGGCGGGTCGGGCTTCTTGCAACCAACAAGGAGCATCAATGTCATGCCCAGGACCAGCAATTTCCGCGACATGATGGAGGCCTCGTGCCAGGGTTTCTCGCAAACAACCTTCACAGATTGCCGTTTGTATCTTATAAAGAAGTGAACCCCAGCCCAAACCTCCGGCCGCAGACGCTGCCGGCTCGTCGAGTACCCTATGCCGTCGTCGGATGAAGCAAACATCGCCGAACTGCGGGCAACCGTTCGCGCCCTGACCGAGCAGCTAGGCAAAGTCATCGTCGGGCAGGAGCAAGTCATCGAGCAACTGCTGATCGGGCTGTGCAGCCGGGGGCATTGCCTGCTGGTCGGCGTGCCGGGGCTGGCGAAGACGCTGCTGGTCAGTTCGCTGGCGAGGATCCTCGACCTGTCGTTCAAGCGCATACAGTTCACGCCGGACCTGATGCCCGCCGACATCACCGGCACGGATATCTTGCAGGACGATCCGGAGACGCATCGGCGAAGGTTCGTATTCCTGCCGGGGCCGCTGTTTGCCAACATGATCCTGGCGGACGAGATCAATCGCACGCCGCCCAAGACGCAGGCTGCGCTTTTGGAGGCGATGCAGGAGCATCACGTGACGGCGGGAGGCCAGACGTATCCGCTGCCGGCCCCGTTCTTCGTGCTGGCGACGCAAAACCCGATCGAGCAGGAAGGGACCTACCCGTTACCGGAGGCGCAGCTCGATCGCTTCATGTTTCAGATCGCGGTGACTTATCCGAGCCGGGCGGAAGAGATCACGATCATGAAGCAGACGACCGCAGGCAAACCGCCGGAGCTGGAGCATGTCCTGACGGCCGAGCGGATCATGCGGCTGCAAGAACTGGTGCGGCAAGTGATCGTCGCGGACCACGTGTTCCAGTATGCCGTCGATCTGGTGCGGGCGACCCGGCCCAAGGAGGCGGACGCGCCGAAGTTTCTTCCGGAACTCGTGTCGTGGGGCGCCGGTCCGCGCGCCAGCCAGTACCTGATCCTCGCCGGCAAGGCCCGAGCGCTCTTGCATGGTCGGTTGCACGTGGCAACATCGGACATCCGCGAGGTCGCCTATCCGGTGCTGCGGCATCGCTTGATCACGACGTTTCATGCCGATGCAGAAGGAATCACGACGGATCAGATCATTGCGCGATTGCTTAAGACGATCGCGTTGCCTCAAGAGACGGCGGCGGACAAGCTCAAATAGCCCGCCATTTATGGCGGGTTGTGGGCAGCGCGGGCCCGCCATAAATGGCGGGCTATACGACATGGCGGTAGACAAATCCATCTTCGATCCGACGACGCTCGCCAAGTACGGCCGGCTCAGCCTCATCGCGCGCAACGTCGTCGCCGGCTTCCTGAGCGGTGTACACAAGAGTCCGTACAAGGGCTTCAGCGTCGAGTTCGCCGAGCATCGGCAATACTATCCCGGCGACGAGATTCGCCACATCGACTGGCGCGCCTTTGGCAAGACCGATCGCTACTACATCAAGGAGCACGAGGAAGAAACCAACCTGCACGCCCATCTGCTCGTCGACGCCTCCGGCAGCATGGCCTATCACGGCAAGTCGATCAGCAAGTTCCAGTACGCGCAATACCTGGCCGCGTCGCTCGCGTATCTGATGCTGCACCAGCGCGACGGCGTCGGGCTGGTCGTACACGATCATCAGCTTCGCACCATGCTGCCGCCGCGTTCGACGTCGAAGCAGTTGATGCAGATCCTGCAGACGCTGGAAAAGACAAAACCCGGCGGCGAGACGCGCCTGGCGCCGATCTGGGACCGCCTGGCCGGACAACTGCGCGGGCGCGGCATGCTGCTGATCTTTTCCGATTGCTTCGATCAAGTCAACCAACTGATTCACGCCCTGCGTCATCTGCGTCATCGCCGGCACGAGATTTTGCTGTTCCACATTCTGGCGCCGGAGGAGATCGAGTTCCCATTCAAGCAGCGAACGCAATTTCGCCACCTGGAGATTGCCGACACGTTCCGTCTCGTCGATCCGGGGTCGGTGCGGGCGGAGTACCTCAAGAACTTTGGCACGTTCTGCCGGACCTTGCGGATGCAGGCGGCGAACCTGCAAATCGACTACCATCCGATGCGGACCGATGAGCCGGTCGATCGGGCGCTCGGCGTCTATTTGATGAAACGGCTGGCGCAGCGTGCGTGATTCGCCGGTTGCGGAGTAGCAATCGCGCGGCGCCGCGCGGGCGCTAAACGAAGACAACACGATGAACTTCCACATCGAAAACATCGGCATGCTTTTCGGCCTGCTCGCCCTGGCCGTGCCGATCGTTTTGCACCTGCTGCAGCGCCGCCGCTACGATACGCTCGACTGGGGCGCCATGCAGTTTCTGCCGGACACGACCGCGATTCAACGCCGGCGCTGGCTCGACGAGATCTTGCTGATGCTGCTGCGTATGGGGATGATCGCCCTCATCGTCCTGGCCCTGGCAACGCCGATCTCGACCAGCCCCTGGCTCGCCCCGCTGGGTGATCGAACCTCCCGCGACGTCGTCATCATCGTCGATGGCTCGTACAGCATGGATGTGCGCGTGCCCGGCCAGCCGACCCCCTGGCAACAAGCCCTGCGCTGGACGCGCGACCGCATCGAACAAAACAGCGGCGAACGCTTCACCTTCCTCATTGCCCGGCAACCGCCGCACTTCGCCGCCGACTTCGATGAACTCGCCGGCCTGACGCCGACCGGCAACGCCGACATGCCGCGCGCTCTCGCAGACGCCTGGCAGCATCTGCAGCTCAGCAACGCGGCGACCAAGGAGATCATCATCCTCACCGACGCTCAGCAGCACGGCTGGGCCGACGTCGCCACGCTATCGGCCCTCGACAACCTCGGCAACCAGTGGCGCTCCGACGCGGCCCAGGCGCGCAGTGATGGACTTGCCATCCCGTCCCTGCGCGTCGTCAAGCTCGGCGGCGACCTGCCGAAGATGCTGCCGAACTATTCCCTGGCGCCGCTGCTCAGCTCGCCGGGCGTCGTCAAGCGCGGCAAGGAGGTCAAGTTCCAGAGCGCGCTGCGTCTTGCCGGGTTCACGAAATACCAGCCGCCGCGCGGAGTCAAGGTGCTGCTGGATGGCGTCGAACTCAGGAAGCTCTCCCTTCCCGAGAGTGCCGACCTGACGCAAGGGCAGATTCCGCTCAGCTTCACGCATCGCTTCGACAAGGAAGGTGAGCATGTCGTGTCGGTGATGGTGGACGCCGACGATGCGCTGGCGGCGGACCAGGTGCAGCATGCGGTCCTCGACGTGGTCAAGGAGTTGCCGGTCTTGCTCGTCGATGGCGACCAAGAAAGATCCGCCGAAAGTGCCGGGTATTTTGTGGAGCGTGCGCTGGCGTCGAAGAAAGCGGTGCCGTACCCGCTGCTGAAGGCGTCGACCATACTGCCGGACAAGGCGATCTCGATCCGGCCGGCAGTCGTCGTGCTTGCCGATGTGCCGCGCCTCGATGCGGCTCAGGTCGATGCCATCGATCGCTTCCTCGCCGAGGGGGGCGGCTTGCTGATCGCCGTCGGTGAACGTGCGGCAGCGGAGAGAGTCCATTACAACGAGCGCCTCTATCGCAACGGCGAAGGCTGGCTCCCCGCGAAACTGGGCGACGTCGCATCATCCAAGGAAGGAACGACTCCGGAGGCACGCACCTTCGCTCACCCGGCGCTCGAGCTGTTTCGCGCCGGCGAGGGCAGCATGAATGCGGTCCGTTTCCCGAAATGGCATCAGGTCAAGCTCGGGCCCGGCGATCGCGGCACGCCCATCGCCATGCTTGCGAGCGGCGATCCGTTTCTGATCGAGAAGCGCCACAAGCAGGGCCGCGTCTTGCTGTGCACCGTTCCGCTCGATCGCCGCTGGGGCGCCACCCTGCCGAGCACGCCGGAGTTCCCCATCCTGATTCATGAACTCGTCAACTACCTCGCCGGCAATCGCAACGCTTCAAGGACGCTGCGGCAAGGAGCGCCGATTCGCATTCCCGAAATCGCCGCCACCACGCGGCTGACGCTGCGCACCCCGAC
>JACQFG010000074.1 GCA_016200155.1 Planctomycetota bacterium
AGAGCGCGTCGTCCAATTCCTGGGCCGACGCCATGTGGATCTGGGACGAAGCCGACGCCAACAAGGTGCCGCAGAACAACGAGCCTCGCTATTTGCGTTTGTCGTTCAACCTTTCTGCTGCGCCGCAAGCGGCAGAATTGTGGGTGACGGCGGACAACCTCTACGTCGCCCACGTCAACGGCGTCAAAGTCGGCGACGGCAAGGAATGGGCCATCGTCGATAAGTACGACGTCGCCAAGCATCTCGTCGCCGGCAAAAACGTTCTCGCCATCAAGGCCACCAATCAAGGCGGCGTCGCCGGCGCCATCGCGCGCCTGCACATCAAGACCGCGGACAAGAAGGACCTCTTCATCGTCACCGATGAAAGGACGAAGATCACCGCCAAACCGCCGCAAGGAGCTTTTGCCCCGCCGCGCGGTCAGCGGGCCTGGACCGATGCCGACTTCGACGACAGCGCCTGGTTCAACGCCATCGTGCTCGGCGATACGTCCATCGCTCCCTGGAACATCGGCGGCGACTCGCTCGTCAAGGGCAAGGGCAAGAAGGGCGGTCCCACCGACTACGGCTCCACCGCGGTCGACAAGGCCGTCACCAAACGGCTCACCGCCCAGGAACAGCTCAAGCACTTCATCGTGCCGAAGGATTTCGAGATCGAACTCGTCGCCGCCGATCCCGTTATCATCAACCCGATCACGATGGTGCTCGACGGCAAGGGCCGCATCATCGTCAGCGAAAGCCACACCTATCGCTTCGGCCCGCCGGGGTCGCCGATCAAGCCGTACGCGAATCCGGTCGTCCGTCTCGATCCCGACGGCAAGGGCGGATTCACGCGTACGCTTGTCGCCGACGGCTTCACCGACCCCGTCATGGGCATCGCCGTCAAGGGCAACAAGCTCTGGCTGACCGCGTGCGATTATCTTTACACGTACGACTTGCCGGCCGATGGCGAAGCAAAAGATGAAAAGAAGGACGCCCGGCGGCCTCTCGACGACAAGCAAAAAGAGCAACTGAAGAAGGCGCTCGCCGTCGCTGGCAATCGGTTTGAGGAAACGGAGCAACGGCGCGGGGCCGCGCTCGAGATCGCCGTATTGCATTTACAATCAAAAAATCCCGAGGCCGTCGACGCTCTCCTGTCGTTGCTTCCTGGGGACCTGGACGGCTTCACCGTGCATGCTGCCAGGGCTCTCCTGCTGACAGGTGATCCCAAGGCACTGGCCGTCCTCGAAAAACTGGGGATCGCCTTTCCGGATCCGCGCAAGGCGGGTGGCCCATTTCCACCGGGTCCGGTGGTTTCGCGCGAGCTTGCCATGATCCGCGGGGAGGCCACGGCAAAAATCAAAGCCAAGGCCAAGCAAAAGGAGGCGCCCACCGAAGGCAAGGGCATCGCCACCAACAAGAAGCTCCTCCTCAAGGACCACTCCAAGGCCTGGAACCCCTTCGGCATGTTCGTCCTCGAATGGGGCCCCGACGGCAAACTCTACATGAGCGTCGGCAATCACAACATCAATATCGAAGGCCCCGACGGCGGCAAAATCTCCGCGCGCGGCTCCTCCGGCATGGTCATGCGCATGAACCCCGACGGCACCAAGATGGAACGCCTCGTGCACGGCCTGCGCGTTCCCTACTCCTTCGAGATGGATCCGTTCGGCCAGCTTTGGCTCCTCTCCAACGGCGAAGGCAACCCCGATCGCTTCGTCCGCGTCATCGAGGGCGTCGATTATCATTGCTACAGCCGCGGCGTTTCCAACGAATGGCTCGCGGGCCGGGAAGCGCTCGCCCCCCCTTGCGAGGAGGTGCATGGCGGCGCCCACACCCAGCTCCTGCGCTACTACGCCGCCGCGTATCCGCAGGAGTATCAGGGCAACCTCTTCGCCTGCAACTGGGGCCGGCACGGGTTCGCCGGCGCCAATCGCGGCATCTTCCGCTTCGTCCTCGACGAGCGCAACAACGTCGTCAAGAAGGACACGCTCCTCGCCTGCACCGACCCGCACTTCCGCCCCAGCCACATCCATCTCGACGTCGATGGCAGCCTGTTGATCGCCGACTGGTACGGCCGCGACGACGAAAGCGACATGACCGGCCGCATCTGGCGCTTGAAGTACGTCGGCAAGAACGCCCCGGTCGTCAAGCACAAGCTCGATGCGCCGGAGTGGAAGGAGATCAAATACGCTTTCAGCGCGCTGGGCTCGCCAGATCATCTGATTCGCGAGAAGGCGATGAATGAACTCCTCGCTCGGAACCCTGGCGACGTAGTTGGCAAACTCCGACAACACGCCTTGGACGCGAAAGAGCCCCTTGGTGCTGCAAACGCTCTTTGGGCAATTTTGCGCATCAAGAAATGGGAAGCTCTAGATGGCTGGATTGGGTCAGATCATCCCGATTGGAAAGTGCGTCGGCTGGCAGTGAACCTTTCGCGACGCTACGAGCCTAACGCGAAATTGATAATTCCAACGCCGATCAAGGAAAAGGATCCGGCCGTCCTGCTGGAGACAAACATCGCCGACAATTCGCCCAAAGGTGCGGGAATCGGTTTATTCGATGCACTTGGCAACGGCGCCGCTGCTGACCCGCATCTTCGATATGAAGCGGCCTGGCATTTCGCCAAACATGCAGACATAAACGCATTTACGGCTGTGCTCACAGATAAAGATTCCAACATAAGGCTCGCCGGCCTGATTGCCATCGATGTCGCATGCTACGAGAATTTCCCGACCAAGAAGATCGCCTTGGCAGCGCTCGCCAAGGCGCTCGAAAATCCCGGCAAGCTCGATCATCAACTGCTGCTGACGGTCGCCCAGCTCGACGGCGATGCGTCGATCGTGCCGGCCCTGGAGAAGCTGATCGCGCGCGACGATCTGCCGACCGCCACCATCGCCAAGGCCGTCCTGGTCCTGAAAGCGAAAGCCGGCGGCAGCCTGACGTCCACGAAGCTCAGCGCCGCCGCGGGCAAACGGCTCATCGAAGCGGTCGAGAAGGGCTCCCTCAAGATCGCGTCGCCGGCCGATCAACTGGTGATCTTCGAGTTCCTCGAATCCGAAGGCCCCACGCCGTTCGCCTTGAAGCAGATCGAGGGGCAGTTGCGCTCGGCCAATCCGGCGCTCAAGCAGGCTTCTCATACGCTGGCACGGCGGTTCGGGCCCAAGGCCGATTCACTAGCTGGTGGCTTGTGGCCGAATGCGCTCAATCCGAAGACGAAATTCGAAGATTCGCTCGAATACCTGTCGACGATCGCACGTGTCGAAGAAGCGCCGGATGCGGATAGGTGGTTCAAGATGCTGAACCATAACGATCCTTTCGTACGCATGGAGACCGTGCGCTGGTGGCGAAACTTCAAGGGCCGGCCGAATTTCTCGGGTTTGCTGAACGATTGTCGGCCGAATCTCGTCAAGGACGCCAACCTCCAGGATGACCTTGATTTCGTGTCCCGTCACCTCGAACGCAAACCGCCGGAAGCGGTGAATAAGGACGCGTTGACGAAATATGCCCTCAAGGAACTCGCCGACATGCCCGCTACCGACCGAACCAAACGTTCCGCGATGGGCCTGCAAGTCTTCGAGCGCAACAGCTGCACCAAGTGCCACACGACGGCGACGGCGACCACGCTGCTCGCCCCGTCGCTCAAGGGGGTGGCCCAGCAGAAACCTGAGTACCTGATCGAATCGGTCCTCTATCCGTCGAAGATCATCAAGACCGGCTGGGAACTCGAGACGATCGAGCTGAAGTCCGGCAAGGTGCTGAGCGGCCTGGTCAAGGACGAGGGCAAGACGCTGCGGGTCATCCAGGCGATGGATTACCTGGCCAAGCCGCTGGTAATCGACAAGGCCGACATCGATGCCCGGAGCGTGTCGAAGATTTCGCTGATGCCGGAAGGCCAGGAGGCGACGCTGAGCCGGCGTGAGTTCGTCGATTTGATCGCGTATTTGCAGACGTTGAAATAATTCCCCTCCTCGTTTAGCGCCCGCAGCGCGCCGCGCGAACGCGCGGCGCACTGCGGGCGCTAAACGAAGAAAATGCAACACGACTATGACCCCTCTCCCCGAAACCATCCTGCAGTTCGGCGCCGGCCGCTTCCTGCGCGCCTTCGTCGATCGCTTCGTGCACCAGGCCAACGAGCGCGGCCAGAACGTGGGCCGCATTGTCGTCGTCCAGCGCGGCGCCGATCAGCGCTCGGAGCTGCTCGGGCCCGACGGCTATGACGTCCTCGTGCGCGGCTATCAGAACAACGAACTGGTGCAGCGGCGCGAACGCGTGCAATCGATCAGCCGGATGCTGGTCGCGGACACGCAGTGGGCCGACGTGCTGGCGTTCGCGAAATCGCCGGACCTGCGCTACATCGTGTCGAACGCGACCGAATCGAGTTACGTGCTGGACGCCCGCGATCAGCTCGACTCGGCGCCGCCGGACTCGATTGCGGGCAAGTTGACGCAGGTGCTGTGGAGCCGATTCCAGGCGGGCGGAGCGCCGTTGACGCTGTTGCCGTGCGAACTGATCGAGTGCAACGCGGACAAGTTGAGCCAGCTCGTCGTCATGCAGAGTTACGCCTGGGGCCTGTCCGATGGATTCCGGACGTGGATCAAGGAGGAGTGCGTCTGGCTCAACAGCCTGGTCGATTGCATCGTGACGATGCCCGAGCCGGCGCTGGCCCAGAAGGAGCCGCTGCTGGTGTGCGCGGAGCCGTATTACTTGTGGGCGCTGGAGAACCCGAGCGGCAAGAGCGTGAAGCTGTTCGACCATCCGGCGATTCGCCTGGCCGACGATATCTCGCCGTTCTTCCTGCGCAAGGTGCGCATCCTCAACGGCACACACACCGCGATGGTCGGCAAGTTCCTGGGCAAGTTCGAGACGGTGCAAAAGCTGCTCGAGGACCGCTCGGCCAATCGCTGGATCCGCGACCTGATGTACGGCGAGATCGTGCCGACGCTGGCCTACCGCGTCGATCAGGTCGCGGCGTTTGCGGACGAGACCTACGATCGCTTTCGCAATCCGTTCACGAACCACAAGCTCGCCGACATTGCGAAGGGCCACGCCGACAAGGTGCGCGAGCGTTTGCAGCGGACGCGCGCTGAGTACGAGAAGCTGTTCGGCAAGCCGCCGCCGCTGCTGGTGGAGGCGATGAAACCAATATGAGCTCACGCAAAGGCGCAAAGGCGCAAAGAGTTTTTCTTTGCGCCTTTGCGCCTTTGCGTGAGATTTTTTTGACTGGAGCCAACGATGCGACGAATGTTTTTTAGTTTCGCGTTGACTATCTCCGTGCTTTCCACGGCAGCGGCACAGGACATCAAACTCGCGGAAAGCGATTGGCCCTGGTGGCGCGGGCCGAACCGCAACGGCGTTGCCGATCCCAAGCAGAAGCCGCCGTTGAAATGGAGCGAGACCGAGAACATCCTCTGGAAGACGCAAGTCCCCGGCAAGGGGCACGGCTCGCCGATCGTCGTCGGCAATCACGTTTATCTCGCGACCGCCGATCACAACAGCGAAACGCAGTCAATGCTGTGCTACGACCGCAACACCGGCAAGCTGATCTGGCACACGCCGATTCACAAGGGCGGCTTCGCAATAGGCGGCAACGAGAAGAGCACGCTCGCCTCGGCCACCGCAGCCTGCGACGGCGAACGTGTCTTCATCACCTTCCTGCACGACAAGGCGATCTGGGCATCCGCTCTGGGCGCCCGCGACGGCAAGTTGCTCTGGCAGACCAAGGTCGCCGATTACGTTCTGCACCAAGGATTCGGGTCGTCGCCCACCGTGTACAAGTCGCTGCTGCTCGTCTCCGCCGACAACAAGGGGACCGGCGTCCTCGCAGGACTCAACCGCCTGACCGGCGAAATCACCTGGAAGGTCGAGCGCCCCATGCTGCCGAACTATGCGTCGCCGATCGTCCTCAAGGTTGCGGGCAAAGAGCAATTGTTCTTCACCGGCTGCAAGCTCGTCACCAGCCTCGATCCGCTCACCGGCAAGAAGAACTGGGAAACCGAAGGCTCCACCGAGGAAACCGTCACCTCTACCGTCACCGACGGCCAGCACATCGTCATCAGCGGCGGCTTTCCCAAGAACCATGTCGCCGTTCTCAAGGCCGATGGCTCCGGCAAGACCGTCTGGGAGAACGGGACCAAGGTTTACGTCCCCTCCATGCTCGAACATCGCGGCTACCTCTACGCCGTGCAGGACGCCGGCGTTGCCATGTGCTGGAAGTTCGACACGGGCAAAGAAATCTGGAAAGGCCGGCTCGACGGCAAGTTCACCGCCTCCCCCGTGCTGGTCGGCGAGCACATCTATGCGACCAGCGAGACGGGCCGCACCTTCATCTTCCGCGTCAATCCGGAGGTCTACGATCCGGTCGGCCAGAACCAGCTCGGCACCGAGGCGATGGCGACCCCGACCATCTGCGGCGGCCGCATCTACATGCGCCTCGCCGGGTTTACCACCGGTCAACGCCAGGAAATGCTCTATTGCATCGGCCAGGCCAAGTGATCGCCCGGCGCGCGTTATAATGCGCTTGATGTGTACGGTCACCATCATCACGCTGCCGGACGCGACCGTGCGCCTGGCGTGCAACCGCGACGAATCGCCGCTGCGGCCAGCCGCGCTGCCGCCGCAGCTCCGGCGATTCGGTTCGCGCTTCGCCCTGTTGCCGATCGATCCGCTATTCGACGGAACGTGGATTGCCGCCAACGACGCCGGCCTGATGATGACGCTGCTCAATCGCTACCCGGGCCAGCATCGGCAGCCGCGCGATGCCTCGGCGCCGAGCCGTGGGACGATCATTCCGACCCTCCTTTCCTGTGACGACCTGGCGACGGCGCGACGTTTGGCCCACGAAATCGCGCGGCAGCCGTTCAATGCGTTCGGCCTGATCCTGACCGACGGCATCGCCCTGACCGAGATCACGCGAACGGCAGATGGCGTGCAAATCGTCGACACGCCGCGACTGCAGACGCCGCTGTTGTTCACGTCGTCTGGCCTGGGGGACGAGATCGTCGGGGCCCCGCGCCGCGAGCTGTTCGTGCAATGGTTCGCGAACGAGGCGACCATCGACCGGCAAGATCAATTCCATCGCCATTCCTGGCCCGAGCGTCCGCAGGTCAGCGTGTGCATGCGCCGGCCGGAAGCCCGCACGGTGAGCTGCACGGCGATCGAAGTCGGCCCGAAGTCGGCCCGCATGACCTACTGGCCGCAGCCGCCGGACGAAGCGGGCTTGCCTATTTCAGGAGAGATCACGCAAAGGCGCAAAGGCGCAGAG
>JACQFG010000075.1 GCA_016200155.1 Planctomycetota bacterium
GCATCGCTGGTGTTGTGCAGGCGAGCCGCCCGCACCACGGGTGTTGGCCAAATCGGGAAGTTATGGTTCGAGCATTCCTAAGCCGTAGACAACCCGCGTCCGGCGTTCGTAAGATGGCAGCGTCGCAGGTCTTCACCATGACACCCCAACGGTTGTGCTGGCGCCATTTGGTCGCGCTCGTTTTGATCGCGGCGCCGGCGCGCGCCCAGGAACCTGCGGCGGTGCAGCGCATCGTGCTGCCGAACCTTGATTCGCAGGTCGCCGCCCGGCTCATCGCCCTGGATCGCCGGCTCAACCCGATGCATTCCGATACGCTCGCCGTCTCGACAGTCGGACAGATCGCTGCGCTTCCGTTGAACGCATTCACGCCGATCCTGACCGACGCGCGCAACCAGGAGATCTGGGAGCAGATGCCCGACGAGTACGCGCGCCTGATGCAGGAATCGGGTGACGCGCTCGTGACGTTGCCCGGCGCGGCGCCGGTGCGCGGGGTCGGCTGGGCGAGCGAACAAGTGCGTCGGCTGTGCCATCAGCGCCTGGCGGCATTGCCGAAGGCGAGCCTGGAGCTGTATCGCCGCCGCGTCGATGCCGAAGCCCGAGCGCTGCTGGAGCAGGGTCGGCACACGCGCTCGCCCATCCCGCTGCGAAAACTGGCCAACGAACTCTTTTGCAGCACGCACGGCGAGCAGGCGATCGATCTGCTCGGCGACCTGGCGTTCGAGCAGGGCCGATTCGACGAGGCGAGCCACTGGTGGCGCCTGCTCGCCCCGCTCGAAAGCACCGGGAGCACCCGCCTGCTCTTTCCGCATCCCCAGCTCGATCCGGCGCGCATCCGCGCCAAGCAAATCCTCGCGCTGACCTTTCAGAACCGTCGGGACGAGGCACAAGCGGCGCTCGTGAAGTTTCGACAAATGTATCCGACCGCGCGCGGCAAGCTCGCCGGGCAGGATGGTTTGCTCGCGGAGATTGTGCAAAAAACGCACACTGCGTTCACGAAAGAGCACACGCGCAGCGACGAGGAGCCGTGGACGACCTTTGGCGGCGACGTCACGCGCAATCGCGTGGACGTGCGGGGTGTATCGTGGGATCTCTGGGAAGACGGCCCTGCCTGGCGTGTGCCCCTGCCGTCGTTGCACGCCGACGGCAAGGACGCCCTGCCCGACCGCGGACCTGCGACTCGCCGGGCGGCGTTTCATCCGATCATCGTCAACAACCAAGTGGTGATCGCCGATCAGCGTTCGGTCATCAGCTACGATCTGACGACCGGCCGAGAGAACTTTCACTATCACTCGAAAGCCGTCGGCCTGGCCGATCTTCCGCCCGGCGTTGACGTCAAGGCGAAGATGCCGCGCTTCACGCTGACGGCGGATCACGAGCGGGCCTACGTTCGGCTCGGCCGGCTGGGGATCGGGCCGAAGAACGACGCCGCCAGTTACCTGGTCTGCCTCGATCTGACCGAGCCCGGCGTGGACAAGAAACGCGAACTTTGGCAGGTGCGTGCCAGCGCGGCGGATGAGGCCCAGGCGTTCTTTGAAGGCGCCCCGCTGGTGTACGACGACCGGGTCTACAGCGCCGTGAGCAAGGTCGTCGGCCGGCGCGTGCTGACATCGATCGCTTGCTATGATGTGCGGGGCCGACGCCGGTGGATGCAAGAGGTGTGCGATTGTCCGGAGTTCGAGGACGGGGAGAACGGCATGCGCCGTCGGCAGCATCTGCTGACGTGGGCCGCCGGGCAGATCGTGTATGCGTCGCATGCCGGGGCGATCGTGGCGGTCGATGCGTGGACGGGGCAGCCGACGTGGGGCGTGCGTTATCCGAGCCGGGGGCCGCTGGTGCAGGATCACGAGCCATCGCCGCGCGACCTGGCGCCGGCGCTCAGCGCGGATGGCCGGGTGTTCGTGGCGCCGCTCGACAGCGATCATATCTTCTGCATCGACGCGCTCAGCGGCCGGGTGCTGTGGGAGGTGGAGGGCGTGGAGGTCGTCCATCTGCTCGGCGTCACGCGCGGCGAGCTGATCGCGACGACGCGCCACGGGCTGCTGTCGATCGATGCTGCAAGCGGTCACATCGAGCGCATGCAGCCGACGGAAGGCCGGCTGCCGAGCCTGGGCCGCGGGCTGATCGCGGACGACTGGCTGCTCTGGCCGACGCAGGACCCGAAGCAGCCCTACCGCGCCGTCTCGCTGCGGGAAAAAGACGCGCCGATCTTCGATCCATCCCGGCTGCACACGCTCCCCGTCGGCAACCTCGCGTTCGGCCAGGGCTGCCTGGTCATCGCGGGTCTCGACGAGCTGGTCGTGTACGCGCCGGCGCACAAGGCGCGGCGCTTGCCGCCGCCGGACGTTCGGCCCGAGGCACGTATGCAGCAGTCCCCTCCGTTGCGACTAAGGAATTCTCCTGTTCTGATGGTATGGGATTTCCTATCGTCACCGTAATCGGCTTGGCATGAATGGGTTATGGCTTTTTCTTCGAGGAGTTCCCAACTCGTGGGGGTATCGGGATGACGAGGGAAATGCCAGGACGGACCCGGCCGAGCCGCCTCTCCACCTACTACAGTCCTACCCACTACTGTCTACCCACTACCGGGGAAAACTCGATTTCGACACTCGTCCGTTGATCGATTCTGCGCAGCGGATCGATCCACCGCGGGAACGCCAAAAATAACAGCTGACCCGCGGCGAACAATCCGGTAGCATGAATCTAACATCCGCCGCTTGCGGCGTAGCAACGTCGCGCCTTTGCTACACCGCAAGCGGCAAACCTTTCACCACCCGAGCTGACTCCATGAAACCCGACGTCCTCACTGTTCGCTGCAAAGCTTGTCAAACTCCTCTTCAGGTCCCGGCCGGGGGCAAACGGCTGTGCGCCTGCGGCACCTGGGTCGCCGCCCCGCAACCTGCCGCGCCCCAGGCCGAGGAGCCCATCGTCGTCCTCGCCGAGGAAGACGACGATATCCCCGTCGCCACCTCCGCGCCGAAAGCGACCGCCGCCGGCGAAAAATGGCCGCGCATCGAGGGCGACCTCTCCGCCATCGAACGACTCAACGAAGGCTATCGCCGCATCACCAAGGAACTCAACAAGATCATCGTCGGCCAAACCGACGTCATCGAACAGCTCCTCATCGCCGTCTTCGCCAAGGGCCACTGTCTGCTCGTCGGCGTCCCCGGCCTGGCCAAGACGTTGATGATACGCGCTCTTTCGGATGCGCTCAACCTCAGCTTTAGCCGAATTCAGTTCACGCCCGACTTGATGCCGTCCGACATCACCGGCACCGAAGTGTTGCAAGAAGACAAGGCGACCGGCCAGCGCGTCTTCAAGTTCCTGCACGGCCCGATCTTCTCCAACGTCATCTTGGCCGACGAAATCAACCGCACCCCGCCCAAGACGCAGGCCGCCCTCCTGGAGGCCATGCAGGAAAAACAAGTCACCATCGCCGGCAATCGCCACAAGCTGCCCGACCCGTTCTTCGTCCTCGCCACGCAGAACCCCATCGAGCAGGAAGGCACCTACCCGTTGCCCGAAGCCCAGCAGGACCGCTTCATGTTCAACGTCCTCGTCGATTACCCCAGCGAAGAGGAAGAGTTCCGCATCGTCGAGATGACCACCGCCATCTCCAACCCGAAGCTCGAACGCATCCTGTCGGGCAACGACATCCTCGAGATGCAAGACATCGTCCGCAAGGTCCCGGTCGCCCCGTACGTCATCCGCTACGCGATGAAGTTCGCCCGCCTGACGCGCAAGGAGAAGGGCGAGGTGCCCGACTTCATCAAGGAATACGTGACGTGGGGCGCCGGCCCGCGTGCCAGCCAGAACCTCGTCCTGGGCGCCAAGGCGCGGGCGGTCCTGCATGGCCGATATTACGTCTCCTGCGAGGACATCCGCGCCGTCGCCATCCCGGTGCTGCGGCATCGCATCATCACGAACTTCAACGCCGAAGCCGAGGGCATCAAGCCAGAAACGATCGTGCAGCGGCTGGCCGACATCATCCCGCGCGACCCGAACGAGGAGGCGCTGGCGCGCGGGAAGTCGGCGTGAGGGTTAGGCCCGGAAATTTCACCACGGATTGCACGGATGGGCACGGATAGGAATTCAATGGAGAGAATCAGTTGTTCCACTTGAGTGTGAACACAGTGTTGTATCCGAGATTCGGACCGATGGGACCTAACTCCTTGTGTTTCTGACCTATCCGTGTTATCCGTGAAATCCGTGGTGAGAAGTTCCGGGTTAGGCCAGCGTGCAATAGGGAGCTATCGATGAGTTACAAAGATTTTGATTTGGAAATGATGCAACACAATTTCGGGATGAAGGCACGCGACCAATTGCTGTTCGAAGCGGTTGGCGATATGGCGCCATCGCCGTGGCTACAAGAGTCGTTGCGGATCGGCACCACGTTGCCGATCACCAGCGAAAAGGCGCGGAGCGAGTTCATCGTCGCACCGGTCCTCATCGAGTGCCGGGAGCGAATGCAGCGTCGCTTCAACATCTATTCCGGCTTTGCCCTCAACGCCGACGCCGAGAAAGGCCTCAACGGCGAATGTGACTTCATCCTCGCCCGGAGCGCATCCAAATTCGCGTTGCAGGCGCCGCTGATGATGATTGTGGAGGCGAAAAAGCACGACATCGAGGAGAACCTCGGCCAGGGCGCCGCGCAGATGCTCGGGGCGTGCCGCTATAACGAACGCAACGGCAAGCCGCTGCCCTATCTCTACGGTTGCGTCACCACCGGCGAATCGTGGCAGTTCTTGAAATTGCAGGGAAATGATCTGCACCTGCATCCCGAGCGTTTCGCGATCCATGAAATCGGCAGAATTCTCTGGTTCCTCATGGAGTGCCTGAAAGACGTGGACCAACTGGCGTCGGAAGCAGCGTGAGCACCGAAGGTGCGCCAACAAGAAAGCCAAGGGCAGAGCGCAGCGCCGCCCTGGGTTGGAGTTCGTCCGGGAACGATGCAAGGAGACGCCTCATGCAAGCGCGATGTTTCGAGATCGGCATGGCCGTTCTTTTGCTGCTGACGAGTGGCGCCGGCTCGACGTTCGCCCAGCCGGCGCCGAAGAGCGATTCGCCCCGGCCGCTGCCCAAGGAGATCGTCGCAGCCTGGCAAAAGGCCGGGGCCTACGTTGGATGGATCAGGCTGAATTTGGACGGGAAGGTAGTTTTTGAAGAGAAGGCGCCACGGCTAGCTGGCACCGTACCAGCGTTCCGCATCGAAGGTTGGAAGGACGGGGTCGTGGCCAAGCTGCCGGACCCGGCAGCGCCATTCGGGCTGGACCTTAGCTCAACGCGGGTGTCGAATGCAGGTCTGAAGGAGCTAGCCGGCCTCAAGAGCCTGCACACGCTCGACGTTGGCTTCTCGGATGTGGCGGACCCTGGTCTCAAGGAGTTGGGCGGCTTCAAGGGGCTGCATACGCTGTACCTTCGCTTCACGCAAGTGTCGGATGCGGGCCTGAAGGAGCTGGCCGGCCTCCACGGCCTGCACTCGCTGCAACTTGAAAACACGCGCGTGACCGACGTGGGTCTGAAGGAGTTGGCTGGCCTCAAGAACCTGCATACGCTGCACCTTGGGCGCACGCAGGTGACGGACGCGGGTCTGAAGGAGTTGGCCGGCCTCAAGAGTCTGCACTCGCTATTCCTTACCGGCACGCAGGTGACGGACGCGGGTCTGAAGGAGCTGGGTGGCCTCAAGAACCTCCAGACGCTATACCTTGGCGGCGCTGTGACGGACGCGGGCCTGAAGGAGCTGGCCGGCCTCAAGAACCTGCACACGCTGGACCTTGGAGGCACGCAGGTGACGGACGACGGCCTGAAGGAGCTGGCCGGCCTCAAGAACCTACACACGCTCTACCTTGACGGCGCCAGGGTCACGGACGCGGGCCTGAAGGAGCTGCGCGCATTCAAGAGCTTGCACACGCTGAACCTTTGGAACACGAGGGTGACGGACGCGGGTCTGAAGGAGCTGGGCGGCCTCGAAAGCTTGCACACGCTGCAGCTTGGCCTCACGAGAGTGACCGACGCGGGACTGAAGGAGCTGTCTGGCCTCAAGAGTCTGCGCACGCTGAACCTTGCCGAGACGAAAGTGACGGACGCAGGCGTGGCAGAGTTGCGCAAGGCGCTGCCGGACTGCCGGATTATTCACTGATGTGGCGCTGGTGAATACTCGCGGAGCGCCGAAGGCGCGGAAGCAAGAAAGCCCAGGGCAGAGCGCAGCGCCGCCCTGGGTTTGGTGGAGCGAGTCGGCCCTCGCCCTGCAAGGGCAAAACAGCGTTGCGCGGTTAACGGCACTTCCGAAAACGATCGAGGAGACTCCTCATGCAAGGGCGATGTTTCGAGATCGGCATGGCTGTGCTCTTGCTGCTGACGAGCGGCGCAGGCTCGCTGCTCGCCCAGCCGGCGCCGAAGAGCGATCCGCCCCAGCCGCTGCCCAAGGACATCGTCGCGGCCTGGCAGAAGGCCGGGGCCTACGTTGGCTGGATCAGGCTGGATATGGACAAGGTGCCAGCTTTTGAAACGAAGGCGCCACCGCCCGCGAGCGCCGTGCCAGCGTTCCGCTTCGACATTTGGCAGGACGGGGTCGTGGCCAAGCTGCCGGACCCGGCAACGCCGTTCGGACTGACCCTTTCCGCGACACGGGTGACGAATGAAGGTCTGAAGGAGCTGGCCGGCTTCAAGAGCCTGCACACGCTGAACGTTGGCTTCTCGAATGTGACCGACCCGGGTCTCAAGGAGCTGGGCGGCCTCAAAAGTCTGCGTGTGCTGTACCTTGGCTTCACGAAAGTGTCGGATGCGGGCCTGAAGGAGCTGGCCGGCCTCCAGGATCTGCACACGCTGTACCTTGAGAACACGCGCGTGACCGACGCGGGCCTGAAGGAGTTGGCCGGCCTCAAGAACCTGCATACGCTGCACCTTGGCTCCACACAGGTGACGGACGCGGGTCTGAAGGAGCTGGCTAGCCTCAAGAGCCTCCAGACGCTCTACCTTCCCAGGTGGGTGACGGACGCGGGTCTGAAGGACCTGGCCGGCCTCAAGAAGCTGCACACGCTGGGCCTGTACGGCACCGACGTAACCGACACGGGTCTGAAAGAGCTGGCCGGCCTGAAGGACTTGCACACGCTGGACCTAAGCGCCACGAAGGTGACGGATGCAGGCCTGAAGGAGCTGGCCGCCTTCAAGAACCTGCACACGCTGGATCTTGGCTACACCAAATTGACGGACGCGGGCCTGAAGGAGCTGGCTGCCCTCAAGAGCCTGCACACGCTTTCCCTTGCCGACACGAAGGTGACAGACGGGGGTTTGAAGGAACTGGCTGGCTTCACGAACCTGCACGCGCTCAAGCTCCGCCACACGACCGTGACCGGCGCGCGGCAAGAGCTGGCCGGCTTCAAGAACCTGCGCACGCTGGACCTGCATGACACGCAAGTGGGGGACGTGGGTCTGAAGGGCCTGGCCGACCTCAACAACCTGGAGACTCTGAACCTTTTCCAGACGCCGGTGACGGACGTGGGTCTAAAAGAGCTGGCCGGCCTCAAGAACCTGCACACGCTGAACCTTCGCTACACGAAGGTGACGGACGCGGGTCTGAAGGAGTTGGCTGGCCTCAAGAACCTGCGCAGGCTAGAGCTTGGCGACACCAAAGTGACGGACGCGGGCAGGGAGGAGCTGGAAAAGGCGCTGCCGGATTGCTGGATATCGCGCTGATGGGTCGCGTTGCGGGAGCACCGAAGGTGCGCAAACAAGCAAGCCCAGGGCAGAGCGCAGCGCCGCCCTGGGACGAGGCATTATCTCCTAGCCGGGAAACACCGTGGCCGACCCAAGAGTTCATCGGGTGTATAATGCGGGCAAGCCTCGATTCCAGTTGCGTCAGGGCGAAGAAGCGATATCCGTGTTCGATGCCGACAAGGTAACGCCGGCGGACATCTTGCCGAGCTTTCGGGCGGGCAGCCTGATAACGACGCAGGAGATTTCGTTGATCGAATCGTTTGGATTGATCATCGTGCATTCTCCAGGCGATTCGAAGTTGCCGCAGTTGTTGCAAGACAATCACATGGAGATCCGGCCAAGCGACGGCATGACGCGCAATCAGTTCAAAGCCGCGCTGCGAGCCTTGGAGCAAGCGACGGGAGTGCCCCCATGATTGTTAAGACGAAGCTATCGGAGATTCTTGACGAGCTTGGGCCGCATGTGGAAAACGCGTCAATCAAAGGGTACGGCGCGTCGTCGTTCATTTACGCCGTGAACCAAGGCCGCGCCATTGAGGTCTCGGAAGAGAACGGTGGGTACTGGCTTGAATTTTGGGAGAAAAGCGACGACGAGGACGCTGCGCCGGTGAAGGAGATGACCGTTGACAATGCCCAAGAGGCAGCAGGAGCAGCCATGGATTGGTTACGAGGCCATGGCGCGGAGACTCCAACGCCCAAACAAGAGGTTCCTTTTCGGTTCTCGTTATCGTTTGTTGAACCGGCAGAGCACTTGATGGGAATCATACGTACATTCGCCGATTCACCTGATGAGAATCGTCGTGCTGTAGCAAAAGCGATGATTGATGTTTCAGCAGCAGGAGCGATGATCAAGGAAGCCATCCTGAAAAATGCAGGTTGTGATATGGCTCCCTATCTTGATTTCTGGTTCGCTGACGCACTCGTGTGTGCGCGCAGCCTGTTGGAATACGATGATGCAGAATCGCGCGACTTAGGTCAATCCTTGATTGATGCAGAAAAGTCAGTGATTAGATCGAAGGAGAGTGTTCTCGCAGAAATCAAGCGCCTCGGGCTCAAACGGTCTGACACGTAGCAGACCGTGGCAAGCTCAGCTTCAGTTTGCCGATGCTTACTTTGATGGCGATTTCCCAGATGCTGGCGGCGCTCAAGAGGAGATCATTCTGCGGGTCGGTGATGGCGGCGTGTGCGGAGCGGCTGAGGAGATGGTCTTGATCGACATACCAGATGAGCGCTTGCGTGTCGAGCAGGAGCCTCATGGCATGTACTCCTTGAATTCCTCCAGCGGGGCGGCGAAATCGGGCGCCATGTAGACCACGGTCCCCTTCAGCGTCCGCGGCTGGCGCGGCGCCGAAGCATGGATCGTCAGCGTGGCAACAGGCTTCTGATCGCGGGTGATGACGATCGCCTCGCCGGCGTGCCCCTCGTCGATCAGTTGCAGCAGTTGCGCCTGGGCTTGCTCGATCGTCACCGTGGACATGATTGCCTCCTGGATCGAATTATACCGGAAGAATGGAACGAAAGTATGGCACAGACCACCAAAGACGACCCCCGCAAATATCTCGACCCGCGCACCCTTGCCAAGGTCCGCAGCCTCGAACTCAAGGCTCGGCTCATCGTCGAGGGGTATCTCTCCGGGCAGCACAAGAGCCCGTATCACGGGTTCTCCGTCGAGTTCGCGCAGCATCGCGAATATGTGCCCGGCGATGATATCAAGCACATCGACTGGAAGGTCTGGGGCCGTACCGGCAAGTTCTTTCTCAAACAATACGAGGAGGAGACCAACCTCGTGTGCTGGATCCTGCTCGACACCAGCGAATCGATGCGCTACGGGTCGATCGCCGGCATGTCGAAGTTCGATTACGCCTGCATGTCGGCCGCGGCCCTCGCTTACCTCACGCTCACCCAGTCGGACGCGGTCGGGTTCGTCACCTTCGATTCGTCGATCCGCAGCTATCTCAAGCCGACCAGCCAGATGTCGCAGCTCAAGGAGATGGTGCACATCATGGGCCAGGGGGTCGGCAAGGAAAAATCGAACATGGCCCCGCTCTTTCACGACATGGCCGAGCGCGTCAATCGCCGGTCGATCATCTTTCTGCTCTCTGACATGTTCGAGGACCTGGAGCCGATCCTGTCGGGCTTGAAGCATCTGCGCCACAAGCGCCACGAGGTGGTGCTGTGGAACATCCTCGACGCGATGGAGGTGACGTTCCCGTTCCAGGAATCGACGCTCTTCCGCGGCATGGAGCAATTCCCCGATCTGCTTACCGACCCCCGCGCCCTGCGCAAGAGTTACCTGGAACAAATCGAGGGTTTCATTCGCCAGCTCACCAAGGGCTGCCGCGATCAGGATA
>JACQFG010000076.1 GCA_016200155.1 Planctomycetota bacterium
CTTCACCTCCTCGCCGGCCACGACGTTGACGGCGACGATCAGTCCCGGCATCGGGGCGCCGACCTGCTTCGGATCGTCCGGCTCCGCCTTCGGATGTGTCGGCGCCTCCCCCAGCAGCGCCTTGTCCACCACTGATACCTCGCGCGGCTGGCCGTTCAGCTCGAAGAACACCAGCCGCCGGCCGTCCAGGTGCGCATCGCCGATCGTCAGGAACTTGATGAACAGCGTCTTGCCCGGCTCGATGTCGGCGCTGATTTCGTCGGCCTTCTCCATGCCGTAGAAAAACACCGGCGTCGGCAGCACGCTGACATCGGAATGCTTCGCCTGGTGCGTCAGAAATTCTTCGTAGACGCGCGGATAGAGCAGATGCGTGACGACTTCGCGGTCGCTGGCCGGGTGGTTCGTCAGCTTTTCGAGCTGTTGCCGAGTCGCGTCGATGTCGGCCGCGGGGAGCTTGGCGCCGGGCCGGGCGGTCATCGCCTTGCGACCCCTGAGGACGCGCTTCTGCAGCTTGTCGGGAAACCCGCCGACCGGCTGGCCGAGCTTGCCCTCGAAGAACTCGACGACCGATTCCGGAAACGCCAGATCGCGCGGCCCGGCTATCACGTCCTCCGGCGTCAGGTCGTTGGCGACCATGAAGAGCGCCATGTCCCCGACGACTTTCGACGTCGGCGTCACCTTGACGATGTCGCCGAACATATGATTGACCTCGGCGTACATCCGGCAACACTCGGCCCAGCGCGATTCGATGCCGAGCGCTTGCGCCTGCTGGTAGAGATTCGTGTACTGCCCGCCCGGCATCTCATGGCGATAGACCTCGGCGCTCGAGGCGAGCTGCGTCGATTCGAACGGCAGGTAGTAGTGGCGCACGCCTTCCCAGTACCGCGCAGTCGCGTGCAGCGATTCGAAGTCCATGCCGGTGTCGCGCTCGGTGAAGCGCAGGCATTCGACCAGCGTGTTGAGGTTCGCCTGGCTCGTCATGCCCGAGAGCGGCCCCATGGCGGCATCGACGATGTCCACGCCCTCGTTCGCCGCCGCCACCAAGGACGCGATCTGCCCGCCGGCCGAATCGTGCGTGTGGAAGTGAATCGGGATGCCGATCTCCTGCTTGAGCGCCCGCACCAGCTTTTGAGCGGCGAACGGCTTGCACAGCCCGGCCATGTCCTTGATGCCGAGCATGTGGGCGCCGAGCTTTTCGAGCTGTTTGGCCAGGTCGACGTAGTACTTCAGGCTGTACTTGTCACGGCGCTTGTCGAGGATGTCGCCGGTGTAGCAGATCGCGGGCTCGCAAATCCGCTCCTCCTTGAGGACGCACTCGATGGCGAGCTTCATGTTCGGCAGCCAGTTGAGGGCGTCGAAGATGCGGAAGACGTCGATGCCCGCCTGGGCCGACTCGCGGATGAACAGCTTGACGACATTGTCCGGATAGTTGGCATAGCCGACCGCGTTGTTCGCCCGCAGCAGCATCTGCAAGAGGATGTTCGGAATCTTCGCCCGCAGGTCGGCCAGGCGCTGCCACGGATCTTCCTTCAGGAATCGCATGGCCGTGTCGAAGGTCGCGCCGCCCCACATTTCCAGCGAGAAGAAGTCGGCATGCCGGTTCGCGTACACCGGGGCGATTTGCAGCATGTCGTAGCTGCGCATGCGCGTCGCCAGCAGCGATTGATGGGCGTCGCGCATGGTCGTATCGGTCAGCAGCAGCTTTTTCTGGTCCTTGACCCACTTGATCAACCCGGCGACGCCATAGCGTTCGAGGATTTGCTTGCTGCCATCGGGAATCGTAGGCGACACGCTCCGCGGGACGGCTTCCTCACGCGGAGCGTGAGGTCTACCATCGGGCACCGTAATCGGCGTGCGCGAGATCCTCGTGCGCTGCTCCGCCGTCAGATTTCGCACGGCCGCTTCGTGATGGCCGTTGACCAGCACCTCGGCGAGGTACGACAGCACGCGCGTCGCCCGGTCCTTGCGTTCGGGCAACTGGAACAGTTCCGGCGACTCGTCGAGAAAGCGCGTCGTGCAATTTCCCGACAGAAAGGTTTCGTGCTGCACCAGGTTGATCAGGAACGGGATGTTCGTCTTGACGCCGCGGACGCGGAACTCCTGCAGGCAGCGCTCCATCCGGCGGGCGGCATCGATGAAGCGCAGGCCGTGGGCGCTGACCTTGACGAGCAGCGAATCGTAGAACGGCGTGATGACGGCGCCGGAGAACGCCGTGCCGGCGTCGAGCCGGATGCCGAGCCCGCCCGCCGAGCGGTAATGGCTGAGCCGGCCATGATCGGGCAGGAACTGGTTCGCGGGGTCCTCGGTGGTGACGCGACACTGGATCGCGAAGCCGTGCTGCACGATCTTCGCCTGGTCGCCCATGCCGATCTCCGGGTCGGTCAGCGGCTGTCCCTGGGCGATGAGGATCTGCGACTTGATCAGGTCGTAGCCGGTGATCTCCTCGGTGACGGTGTGCTCGACCTGGATGCGCGGGTTGACTTCGATGAAGTAGAACTTGCCGGCATCGACGTCGAACAGGAACTCGACGGTGCTGGCATTGTCGAGCCCGACCGCCCGGCCCACGCGCAAAGCGGCATCCCACATGGCGTGGCGGACCGCGTCGTCGAGGTTCGGCGCCGGGGCGAGCTCGACGACTTTCTGATGGCGGCGCTGCAGCGAGCAATCGCGCTCGAAGAGGTGGACGAGGTTGCCGCGCTGATCGCCGAGCAGTTGCACCTCGATGTGGCGGGCGCGCGGGATAAACTTTTCGAGAAAGACGTCGGCGACGCCGAACGCGGTGCCGGCTTCGCGCTGGGCCTGGTCGATGGCCTCGTCAAGCTGGTCGGCGGATTGGGCGACGCGCATGCCGCGGCCGCCGCCCCCCATCGACGCCTTGACGATGATCGGATAGCCGAGCTTCTTGGCGAGTTTGTGGGCATCGGGCTTCTTCTTGACCGGTTCGTCGCCGCCGGAGAGGATCGGCACGTCGGCGAGCCGGGCGAGTTTGCGGGCCGCGAGCTTGTCGCCGAGTTGTTGCAGCACTTCGACGCGCGGGCCGACGAAGCGGATGCCGGCGTCCTTGCAGGCCTGAGCGAACTTCGGGTTCTCGGAAAGGAAGCCGTAGCCCGGATGAATCGCATCGACTTCGCGTTCCCGGGCGACCGCGACGATGCC
>JACQFG010000068.1 GCA_016200155.1 Planctomycetota bacterium
CGGCGTACTCTCTGAATGGGGTTCAGGAGGTCGCTGGTTCGAATCCAGTCGCCCCGACTTTTTCACAAGAAGGCCCTTTGACCCGACGGTCCAAGGGCTTTTTCATTTCCGCAACTGTCCGTGCAAAAACCTTTTACAATAGCGTGATGCCATCCGGGGTCGATTCGTTTCGAAACGCACGGGGTGAAATCATGCAAGCTCTTCAACGATGGTTGCTGGCCGCGCTGGTTTTCGTCAGCGTCTCGACAGTGCGGGCCGAGGTGGTCGAGTTCAAGGTCCTCAAGCGCGAGCCGTTCGCCGGCGGACAGGCGTTCGGCGACGTGGGGCCGTACGAGCAGATCACGGCGCTCGCCCGGTTTGCCGTCGATCCGAAAAACGAGCGCAACCGCGCCATCGTCGATCTCGATCTCGCGCCCAAGAACGCCGACGGCAAGGTCGAGTTTGCCAGCGACGTCGTCATCCTCGCTCCGAAGAACCTCGCCAAGGGCAACGGGGCCATCTTCTACGACGTCAACAATCGCGGCAACAAGCTGGCCCTGGGCATGTTCAACCGGCCGCCCGGCGGCCCGGCGCCGAGCAAGGACAACCCGGCAGGCGACGGCTTCCTCATGCGCAAGGGCTACACCGTCGTCTGGTCCGGCTGGATCGGCGAGTTGCTCCCTGGCGACGGCCGGCTGCTGCTGCAAGCCCCGCAAGCCCATGAGAACGGCAAACTCATCAAGGGCATCGTCCGCCATGAAACCAGCAGCGACACCAAAGTAAAATCGATGGTGCTATCGCGCCGGCCCAACCACGGGTCGTATCCGCCGACGAAAGAAGGTGAAGCCAACGCCGTGTTGACCAAACGCGCAATGGAGAAGGACAAGGGCGAGGTCGTGCCGCGCGATCAGTGGAAGCTGGTGCAAGCGCCGCTGCGGCCCGTCACCGACGGCGTGCCGCAAACGTTGCCGGAGATTCGGCTCGAGATCGACGCTGGTTTCGAGCCGGGATGGCTGTACGAAGTCGTCTATGAAGGCGAAGGCTCGCTCGTGCAAGGCGTCGGCCTGGCGTCGGTGCGCGACCTGATCTCGTTCTTTCGCTTCCGCATAAGCGGAAAGAATCCCCTGCGCGACGAGCAGGGGGTGCCGGCGCTACACCGCGCTTATGCGTTCGGCGTCTCGCAGAGCGGGCGGTTCCTGCGGCACCTGCTCTATCAAGGCTTCAACGAGGACACGCAGGGGCGCATCGTCTTCGACGGCTTGATCCCGCATGTCGCCGGCGGCGGGCTGGGCTTCTTCAACCATCGTTTCGCTCAGCCCAATCGGCACAACGGCCAGCACGAGGATCATCTGTACCCCGCCGACGTTTTCCCGTTCACCTATGGCCCTTCGACCGATCCGTACTCCAAGCGCACCGACAGTATCCTGGGCCGCTATGCCAAGAGCAAGGTGCAGCCGAAAGTCATGCACACGCAGAGTGCCGCGGAATACTGGCATCGCGCCGGCTCGCTCGTCCACACCGATCCGCTCGGCAAGACCGACGCCGACATTCCCGACAACGTCCGCATCTACAGCTTCGGCGGCACGCAGCACGGCCCCGCCGCGTTCCCGCCGGCCAAGGGCAACAGCGATAACTACACGAACTTCGCCGACTATCGCCCCTTCCTGCGCGGCTTGCTCGTCGCGCTCGACGAGTGGGTGCGCGAGGACAAGGCCCCGCCCGCGAGCATCTATCCGCGCTTCGCCGACCGCACCCTCGTGGCTCCCACCCGCGCGGCGACCGGCTTTCCGAAAATCCCCGGCGTGCGCTTTCCGACGGTGATTCAACAGCCGTCGTACAATGACTTCGGACCGATGTTCGCGTCGAAGGGCATCATCACGATCGAGCCGCCCAAGGTCGGCGGCGATTACGTCGTGCTCGTGCCGAAGGGAGACGCCGACGGCAACGACACGGGCATGCTGCTGCCCCCGGAGGTCGCCGTCCCGCTCGGCGCCTACACCGGCTGGAACCTGCGCAAGAAGACGATCGGTGCCGACGGCGCTCTCGCCAGCCTGCAAGGCTCCTTCATCCCGTTCCCGCTCGACGACAAGGCCAAGGACCCGCGGCCAACGCTCTCCAAACGCTACGCCGACGTCAAGGCGTACGTCGGCTTCCTCGACGACGCCTGCATCCCGCTCGTCCGGGAACGTTACATCGTTGCGGAAGATCGCCCGCGCTATCAGGCATACGGCACGGCGTTGTGGAAGTTTGTAACCGCCCCGTAGGGACAAGCTGCCAGCTTGTCCCTGAAGCGCCGGATACCGCGGAGTTCAGGGGCAAGTCGTAGGGTGCGTCAAGCGTACTCGCGCGGACGCACCCCGCAGTTGCAAGTGCTGGTGCGTCCGCGCGAGTACGCTTGACGCACCCTACGGTCTGTGGAATTTCGTGAAGGGGAAGTGACGCGCCTGTGAAATTCTTCGCCACCTGCGCTCGCGGCCTCGAAAAAGTCCTCGCGGACGAACTGCGCCAACTGCACGCCGAGCAGATCGAGCCGGGCCGCGGCGGCGTCCGCTTCCATGGCGATCTCGCGCTGCTCTATCGCGCCAACCTCTGGCTGCGTACGGCGGTCCGCATTCTGACCCCCATCCTCGAAACGCCGGTGCAATCGACGGACGACCTCTATGCCGCCGTGCAATCGATCGACTGGTCGGGCTACCTGACGCCGGAGCACACGCTGGCCGTCGATTGCAACGTGCGCGACTCGGCCATCACGCACTCGAAGTTCGCCGCCCTGCGCGTCAAGGATGCCATCTGCGATCAGTTCGTCGCCCGCGTCGGCAAACGGCCCAGCGTCGATACCGAGACGCCGATGGTCGGATTCAACCTCCATATCTACCAGAACGAGGCCGTCCTCAGCCTCGACAGCTCCGGCGAATCGCTGCACAAGCGCGGCTACCGCGAGATCCTGACGAAGGCCCCGCTCAACGAAGCCCTCGCCGCGGGCCTCGTGCTGCTGACCGGTTGGCACGGCGATGTGCCGCTCGTCGATCCGATGTGCGGGTCGGGAACGCTGTGCATCGAGGCGGCCTGGATGGCGCTGCGCCGTCCGCCCGGTCTGACGCGTCGTCGGTTCGGCTTCATGGGCTGGATGAACTACGACGTCGGCACGTGGACGACTTTGCGGGACGAAGCGCGTCGCCAGGTTGCCAAAGATCTGCCGGCGCCGATCCTGGGATTCGATCTCCGCCGCGACGCCATGCACTTTTCCGAGACGAACGCCCGCGCCGCCGGCATCGCGCATCAATTGAAGTTCGCCCTGCGGGACGTGAGCGACTTCACGCCGCCGGAGGGCCCGCCGGGCGTCCTGATTTGCAACCCGCCCTATGGCGAGCGCCTCGGCGACGAACGCGAATTGACGACGCTCTACCGCAGGCTCGGCGCCGTCTTCCGCGAACGCTGCACCGGCTGGTCGCTCTGGGTCTTCACCGGCAACGCCTTCCTCGCCCGCCAGATCGGCAAACCCGCCCAGGTCATCGACCTCTTCAACGGCAAGATTCCCTGCCGCTTTCTCCGGTATGAGTGAAAAAAAACTGAACCACGGGGGACACGGGGATCACGGGGAAAGGCAAAGAGGGTGAATTCCACGTGCCGCACGGTCCAATTCGTATCCACCGACCGTTTCGCCATGTAAAATTCTGGTATGCCCCCGTGCTCCCCGTGTCCCCCGTGGTTCCGATGGTTTGGACTCCGCGTGAAAATCCAATAAGACGGAATTGCACCTCGCGTCCTTGCGAACCAGGAGAAGGGCATCGTGAGAAACGTCCTAACCTTAATCCTCGCCGGCGGCAAAGGAACCCGCCTCGAGCCGCTCACGCGCGACCGCGCCAAACCCGCGGTCCCGTTCGGCGGGCTCTATCGCATCATCGACTTCCCGCTCTCGAACTGCCTCAACAGCGACCTGCGCCGCATCCTCGTCCTCACGCAATACAAGGCCCGCAGCCTCGATCGACACATCGCGACGGGCTGGGGCTATCTGAGCCGGGAGCTGGACGAGTACATCGACGTCCTGCCGCCGCAGCAGCGCCTCGATGAAACGTGGTATCAGGGGACCGCCGATGCGATCTATCAAAACATTTACACGATCGAGAAGGCCAAGCCGGAGTACGTGCTGATCCTTGCGGGCGATCACATCTACAAGATGGATTACGGCGACATGATCCGCGCCCACCTCGAGAAGGGGGCGGACCTGACCGTCGGCTGTCTGCCGGTGCCGGCCAAGGAGAGCATTCATTTCGGCGTCATGCAGGTCGACGCCGCCGAGCGCATCCTCGGCTTTCAGGAGAAGCCGAAGGATCCGGTCACGATTCCCGGCGAGCCGGACCGCATCATGGCCTCGATGGGCATCTACGTCTTCACGGCCCGGCTCATGTACGAGCTGCTCTGCCAGGACGCGACCAAGCCGGACAGCAGCCACGATTTCGGCAAGAACATCATTCCGAGCATGATCGACAAGTATAAAGTTTTCGGCTATCGTTTCCGTGACAAGAACCAGAAGCCGAACGCCTATTGGCGCGACGTCGGCACGCTGGACGCGTATTTTCAGGCGAACATGGATTTGATCCAGGTGGTGCCGGAGTTGAACCTGTACGATCAGGTTTGGCCGATCCGCACGAACCAGCCGCAGTTGCCCCCGCCGAAGTTCGTGTTCCGCGAGGAATCGACCGGCCGGCGCGGCGAGGCGCATGACAGCATCGTGTGCGCGGGGAGCATCGTCAGCGGCGGGCAGGTAGTGCGCAGCATCTTGTCGCCGAACGTGCGCATCAACAGTTTTGCCCGGGTCGAGGATTCAATCCTGTTCAGCGGCGTCGACGTGGGCCGAGGCTCGCGCATCCGCCGGGCGATCATCGACAAGGACGTCAAGGTGCCGCGCGATACGGTGATCGGGTATGATGTGGAGCACGATCGCCGCCGCGGGTTCACGATCACCGAGCAAGGCGTGGTCGTGATCGCCAAGGGCGAGCTGCCGGAGACGTTCAAGAAGCCGTGACGCCGCTTGCGGCTTAGCGCTCGCACGGCGTCATGCGAACGCTAAGCCGCAAGCGGCTGAAACCGCGAGCGTGAATGCATGAGCGATTCGACGACCACGCAACCCCCCGCGCCCATCAAGCGCAACCACGCCTGGATCTACTTCTTCGTCTTCATCTTCTTCGCCAGCGTCGGCGTCGCCGGCACGATGATCTGGTTCAACCTCAGCATCCAGCTCAAGCCGGAGCAGTTCGAGGCCGCGCAACAGCTCTGGTCGGAGACAGGGCCGAAAAGCTACGACATGATCTACACCAAGCAGCTCAACGACGCCGCGAAGGTCGACAAGTTCGAAGTAAAAGTGCGCGACGGCAAGGTGACCGAGGTGCGCATGAACGGCAAGCCCCTCGTCAAGGAGTCGCCCGACGATCAGGACCCGCGCATTCATCACAGCATGGACCAGCTCTTTCGCCACATCGAACGCTTCATGGACATCGACCGGAAACCCGATGCCAAGAAGGTCTACGTGACGGCAATCTTCGACGACAAGCACGGCGGCCTGCGCAAGTACATCCGCCGTGTGATGGGCACGAACACCCGTATCGAAATGAACGTCACGATTGAACCGCGATAGCTGGGAACGCCTGCACCGGCGGCGTCGGCTCGGAAAACGCCGGCGTCGCGGGCGGTCCCGTGCGGGCATTCGATGCCGCCGGCTGCCGATTCGCAAACAACGGGTCGGCCGGTATCCCGACGGTTTGGCAGCCGCCAAGGGCGAACAGCAACAGTAAGCAACCAGCGCGGCGCATCATGCGATCTCCGTGTGTCATTGTCATCGAACGGCAATGGAGGCGCAAGTAACAGCGCTGCGTCGAGAAATGGATGAGCAAGAAAAAGCTGGGAAAGGTGTGCGGGTAAGGAAATGTCAGAGCCTGAAGCGTAAGCGAAGGATGCGCGCTCCTTCGCTCACGCTTCAGGCTCTGGTCGGCTCAATACGACCACGAGCGCGATTGCTCCATCTCCTCGGACAGTTGCTCGACGGCTTCCCGCGCGCGCAGGACGACGTCGGGATTGTCTACGTCGAGCAGGCGGTCGAGGTCGGGCCACAGCAGCGTCAGACCTTCCGTCGCGATGAGATCAGCGGCGTCGGCGATCTGCCGGGGGTCGTCGGCGAGGAGGGCCTGGCGGAACCAGTGCAGGCAGCCGCGCTCGCCCAGCCGCGCCAAGGCTGCCCGTGCGGTTTGCCGAACTTCCGGGCTCGGGTCGCGCCGGCATTTCGCCAGGCAGGCATGCACTTCCTCCGTCAAGAGCGGCTCCCACCAGCCCAGGCTGCTGACGGCCGCGCAGCGAACGAGCGGGTCCCAATCCCCGCACGCAAGCACCAGGAACCGCTCGGTCTCTTCACACGCGAAGCCGCGCATCCCTTGCAGAATGTTTCGATAGGCGACTTCCACGGGCACCGATGACCGACGCGGCGGATACGCGCTCGGCCGGCTGCGTGCTCGCTTCTCCATCGCGACGTGGTCACGGGCGTATTCGCGCAGCCAGAATCCCACCTGCGGATCGCGCGACCAGCGCAAGACGTCGATCATCAGCCCACGGTTTTCGCACTTCGCTTGCCCGACCAACGGCAACAACTCCGCGGCGGCCTCGACGCGCAGATCGCACAGCGCTCGCAGGATGTCCGCTTGCACGACGCCGTTCGCCAGGCCGACGCGGGCCAGCAAATGCGCCGGCGCTTCCTTCAGGTACTCGCGAAAGGCGCCTTCCAATGCGCCGATGCGCGAGAGCTGCCAGTCGAACGTCTCGTGCTCGGCCATCTCCTCGCCGAGGAGCGCCTTCAGATGCGGGGCCCGGCGCAGGAACCGCAGCGTCTCGTGCATGATGCGCACGTGCAGCGGCGCCGCGTCCTCGGGGCGATGGTCCCACATCGTCTCGACGATTTCGCCGAGCCGGGCTTCCACGATGAACTGCGGCGACACGCCATAGCGCAGGCCTTCCATCACGCGATGCAATAGCCGCAGCGCCGACCGGCCGAGCGGCGTGTCCGCGTCGCGCAGAAAGCCGGCAAACCCCAGAAACGCGACCGTCTCGGCCGCACAGTAGTGTCCCAGCGGCGATTCGCAGGCGTCCTCGGAGCAGCGCAGCAGCAACGGCAGACTTTCATGGCGATTGAGAAAACGCAGGCTCGACGCCAGGTCGATCCAGTACCAGGCCCGCTCGATTCGATCGTCGCTGAGCTTGCGCTGGAGTTGCCGTTCGAGGATTCGCCCGGCGGCGTCAGTGCCGATCTCCGCGAGGGCCCGGACCTGATAGATGAAATGCAGCCCCGGCCGAACATTCGCCTCGACGGCGCGTTCCCCGCCGCGCTCGAAGAGGATGCGGAAGCGTCGCTTGACGGTCTCGACGGCCGCCTCGTTGAATTCGCCGGTCTGAAAGATTTCGAGATGCTGCCGCGAAACGTCGGAGAGCTGCTCCTGGGCGAACCGCCAGCGCTGCCAGCATCGGCCCAGCAGAAAGACGGCGTACAGCAGCAGCGGCATCAAGGTCGCCGCGAATATCAGAACGACCGTCATCATGAGCAATATTCCTTCGCTTGCGCTTCGGGCTCTGATGGCCCACGGTCATCCTACTCACGAATCTGTCCGTTGCCATGGACAACGTACTTGTAGGTGCACAATTCTTGCAGCCCGCACGGCCCGCGGGCGTGAAACTTGTCGGTGCTGATGCCGATCTCGGCGCCCAGACCGAACTCGAAGCCATCGTTGAAGCGCGTGCTGGCGTTGACCATCACGGCCGACGCATCGACCTCGGCAGTAAAACGACGCGCGGCCGCCTCGTCGTTCGTGACAATCGTCTCGGTGTGTTGCGATCCGAACCGCGTGATGTGCTCGATCGCCTCGTCGATATCTTTGACGACCTTCACCGACAGGATCAGATCGAGAAACTCGGCGGCATGATCGGCATCCGTCGCGGGACTTGCCTGCGGCGCCAGCCGACACGTCGCCGGGCAGCCGCGCAGCTCGACGCCTTTCGCGATCAGGGCGGACGCCGCTTTCGGCAAAAACGCCGGCGCGACATCCGCATGGACGAGCAGACTTTCCGCCGCGTTGCAGACGCCGGGCCGCTGGCACTTCGCGTTGACGATGATGCGCTCGGCCATCGCCAGGTCGGCGGCGCGATCGACGTAGACGTGGCAGTTGCCCATGTAGTGCTTGAGCACCGGCATCGTCGCTTCGTCGGCGACGCGGCGGATCAAGCTCTCGCCGCCGCGCGGGATCGCCAGATCGATGTACTTGTCGAGCCGCAACAGCTGGCCGGCGACTTCCCGGTCCGGCGTGTTGACGAGCTGGACGGCATCGGCGGGCAGGTCGCAGGCGCGGAGCGAATCTTGCAGAATCGCGTGGAGGATGGTGTTGGACGCAATCGCTTCCTTGCCGCCGCGCAGGATGATCGCGTTGCCGCTCTTGACGCACAGCCCGGCCGCGTCGATCGTGACGTTGGGCCGCGATTCGTAGATGAAGAAGATGACGCCGAGCGGCACGCTGACCTTGTCGATCGTCAGGCCGTTGGGCCGAACGCGGTGATCAAGGATGCGTCCGACGGGATCAGGCAAATCGACGATCGCGCGTAAACCGTCGGCAGCGGCGTGGATGCGTTCGGGAGTCAGACGCAGGCGATCGATATTGGCCGAAGTGAGACCGGCGCGCGTGGCAGCGTTCACGTCATTGGCATTGACAGCGAGGATTTCCGACGACCGGGCGACCAGCGCGTCGGCGGCGTCCAGGAGCCAGCGATTCTTGCGATCGCTGGTCATCGGCGCGAGCAGGCGCGATGCGGCGCGGGCACGGCGAGCCAGATCTTCGGCGTAGGTTGTCATCGGCGTCATTAATGCCTGACAAATACATGGCAGAAAAATCTGGGGTGAAAAATGAGAATCCAACGCGAATGGCAACAGAACTCGGATTCCTATTTTTCACCCCAGATTTTTCTGCCAATGCAAGTAGCGATTGAGGCCCTTTCTTATTGTAACCGAGACGAATTCATCCGGCCCGAAGCACTTCCCACACGCGCACCAGATCGCAATGCGCGGCGACGTCGTGGACGCGCAGAATTTGTACCGCGTTGTCAGCCAGCGCATACGCCGCTGCGGCCAGCGAACCGGCGAGGCGTTCCTCCACGGGCCGATCGAGCAGCTTGCCGAGGAAGCCTTTTCGCGACACGCCCAGGCAAACCGGCCGGCCAAGCTGCTGGAACTTTGCCAGGTCGGCGAGGAGCTTGATGTTGTGCGCGCGCGTCTTGCCGAAGCCGATGCCGGGATCGAGCACGATCGCCTCGCGCGCGATGCCGTGGGTCGTCAACGTTTGCAGACGCTCGGAAAAATACCGCGAAAGGTCGGCAATCACGTCGTCGTATTTCGGCGCAACCTGCATCGTCGCCGGACTGCCCTGCATGTGCATGACGACGACGCCGGCGCCAAAATCGCGGACCACGTCGGCCATGCGCGGATCGCCGGTCAGGCCGGTCACGTCGTTGATGATGTGCGCTCCCGCTTGCAAGCAGGCCGATGCGACGTCCGCCTTGGAGGTATCGATGGAGATCGGGACGCTGGTTTGCTTCGTCAGGGCCGTGACGACGGGGAGCACGCGGGCCAATTCGTCCGCCAGCGGCACGGGCTGGCTGCCGGGACGTGTCGATTCGCCGCCGATATCGAGCAGGTCCGCGCCTTGCCGCACCAGCTCCAGGGCGTGGGCGATGGCGGTATCAGTGTGCACGAACTGGCCGCCGTCGGAAAAGCTGTCCGGCGTCACGTTGACGATGCCCATCACCAGGCATCGCGGACCCAATGGCAGCTCTCGGCCGCGCACGCGCCAGGTCTTCATGCGGTTGCTTTACGAAAAACGAATCTCACGCAAAGGCGCGGAGGCGCAAAGAAGAGTGTTATCGGCGGATCTCCATCATATTGACGATCTGCGCCGCCGCCCGCCGTGCCGCCTGCGCCTGGGCCGTCGCTTGCGAGCCGCCGATTTCCGGCACGTACGGGGCGCTCGGCGTCACCAGCAGCGGGATTGCGTTCGGCGCCGTCGCCTTCGGATCGCCCGGCAACGGCAGCTCGTTGGGATCGAAGCGCCGCGGATTGGACAGGATGTCGCCGACGTGGCCGGCCCGCAGATCGCGCCAGATCACTTCGACGTAGAATCCGAATTCGACGTCGCGCGCTTCGCCGTTCTGATTGATGAGGATGGTCGACTTGCGGTTCTGCACGACCTTCAGCACCAGCTCCGTGTCCGCACGGTTGCGGTCCGACGTCACCTTCGGCGCCCCGCTGCGACCGTTCAGTTCGGTGATGACCGCCTTGGTCAGCTCCAATTCGATGCCGCGCAGGTAGGTCGTGTTGAGTGCGGCCGGCACAAAGACGGTGCGGATTTCCGGGTCGAAGGGCGGCTTGGTGGTGTAGCCGAAGATCGTGAAGTGCCCGCCGCTCTCGCAGCCGGAGAGGCACGCCAGGCCAAAAGCAACGGCGATGACGACGTGTCGCATCATGAATCTCGTTCCCAGGCTCCGCCTGGGAACGCAAGATCGCGAGGCTCTGCCTCGCCGCATGGTCCCACGCGGAAACCCTCATCCTCATCCGGCGATCAAACGCGAGGCAGAGCCTCGCAGTCGTGCGTTCCCAGGCAGAGCCTGGGAACGAGATAACCTATCGATCCAGTGGCGGCAGCGTGCGCGGCGGCGCGATCGGTGTGCCCTGCTGCAGCATCGGCTGATTGGGAGTCGCCGGCCGCGTCGTCGGCTCCTGGGCCTGGTCCTCGCGCTCCACCTTGCTGCGCAGCTCGCCCTTGCGCTGCTGCGCTTTCTCCGCGTACTGCGTGCCCGGATAACGCCGGATCACCAGCTCGTAGTAGAAGTACGCCGACCCCGGATGGCCCGTGCGCTGATAGAACTCGGCAATCTTGAAATCGCGATCCGCTTGCTGGATGTTCATCATCTTGAGCTGATCTTCGATCCACTTGCGGTCCTTCGACAGCTCCGGATAGGCGCCCTGCTTCTTCATCAAGAGGTCCTTCGACTCCTCGACGCCGCGCAGGTCATACACCGTGCCGCCCGTGGCGAGCTGCTTGCAGATGACCGATTGCTTGATCGCCTTGGCGGCATTCTCGCTGTTGGGATGCTGCTCGTGGAGCTGCGTGAAGTAATAATCGGCTTCCTTGTATTCCTTGCGGAAGAAGCTGATCGTGCCGAGCATCATGAGGGCTCGCTCCGCCATCGGACCGCGGGCGTCGTGTACGCGGATCGTGTTCAGGATCTGCTGCGCGTGTCCCTCGGCATCGAGCAGCGGCATGTCCTTGCTGAAGTTGACGTACATCGCCGGCGTCACGAACCAGCGTTCGCCTTGCAATTGCTTGTGGTACTCGTCCATCTGCCGGCTCGTCGGCTTGAGCCAATGCTCGGCAATCTCGAACAATCCCTGGCACGAGGCCGTGGTGTATTGCGTGCTCGAGAACTGGACCAGCAGCTTCGTGTAGGTGTCGACGGCGGCGCGGTAGGTCTTCAGCTCGCGCTGGCATTCGGCTTCGTAGTAGAGCGCCGCCTCGCAGATCGGATCACCGCCGCGGCGACGAATCTTTTCCTTCTTGTCCGACTTGCTGTCCGGCGCGAGGATGCCGATCTCCCACCAGTGCGGCTCGGCTTGCAGCTTCACCAGCTTGTTGAAGAGCGGCTCGGCCTGGGCGTATTTCTTTTCATCGAACAAGCGCTTGGCGGCATCGAACTCACGCTGCACCTCCGGATCGACCGGCACCGCGACAAAGCCGCGCCCGCCGACCAGCGTGATGCTGTCCTTCGGCCCTTCCGCCTTCGCCTCGGTCTTCTTCCACGGCGGCGTGAACCCCATCGAGGTGCAGCCGGTCATCACGCACAGCAATACGGGAGTGCAAAGGGACATGAGCAGTCCTCGTTTACGTTTAGCGCTCGCGCGGCGCCATGCGAACGCTAAGCCGCAAGCGGCAAATGACGTCGATTTTTGGTTCGTCCTGGTCACGACCTTAACTCCCCAAATAAGGCAGCAGACGCGGCCGACGGCCCAGCACATAGGTGACGTAATGATCCAGAAGTTGGCGCACCTCGCTGCGGAGATGCGGGTCCTGGACCTCGCGCCATGATTCCCCGGGACTTCGCAACCGCTCGAGCGTCCGCCAGGTCGCTTCGCTCAGAGGCCGTTTTTCACGTTGCCTCGGCTGACACGCCTGACACAAGACGCCGCCTCCAGCCGCGCTGAAGGCCAACCCTTGACCGGACAGTGTGGCGCCGCAATCGGCGCAAAAATCAAGAGCGGGGCCATACCCCAGCTCGCGCAAAAGCACAAGCTCAAAATGCGCCAGGCACGGTCCGTTCACGACGCCCGGCTGCCCCAGGTTCCGCAGAGTGACGACCGCTTCCTCGAACAGGCTCGGATGCGGATCGTGATCCTGCGTCCAGTCCCCCAGCATCTCGGCCACATAGTAACCCGCATAAAGCGCGGTCAGATCGTGGCGCAGTTGCGGGAAGCGTTCTTGCACCTGCGCTTCGGTCAACAGGTCGAGACTGCCGGAGGTTTTGCGGATGAGGACGATACCGCACACGGTCAAAAGGTCAATGGCAACGTCGAAGTTGGACTTGAGCCGGCGTCCTCCCTTGGCGAGCGCGCGGACCTTGCCGAACTCCGGCGTCCACAGCGTGACGATGCGGCTCGTCTCGCTGAAGTCGGTGCCGCGGATGACCAGGGCGGTGGCTTTGTCGAGGGACATGGTTTTCTTCGTTTAGCGCCC